>JBBQMX010000087.1:0-7043 GCA_038329375.1 Pseudomonadales bacterium
ACTGGCTTAATCTGCTGTCGTCCATTGGTAGCTTCATCTTAGCAATCGGCGTGGCAGTGATCATTGTTGATATCGTTCTGCATTTCCGTTTTGGTCAGCGTGCGAAACAGAACCCCTGGGGCGCGGATACCCTGGAATGGGCCATCCCGATGCCGGTGAATGCCTATAATTTCTCCAGCATGCCGGATATTACCACCCGTCATCCAATGTGGGAGAACCCCGAACTCGTAGAAAGCATTGCGGCAGGTGAGCATGGTCTGGCGGAGGTACAGAGCCTGCGGCGGGATATTTACGGCTCGGATGCCATCACCGGGAAGGTTCGGGAAGTCGTCCACCTGCCCACCAACTCCTGGCTTCCCCTGTTGACCGCAGCGGCGCTAGCGGTGGTGTGTGTCAGCTTGCTGGTCAAGGCTTATCTCGTTGCTCTGGTAGCGTCGGTGGTGGCCCTGGCGCTGGTATTGAGTTGGGGTTGGGATAACTGTGCCCATCCCCGCGCTGCGCCGGTGCGCGCTGACGATCCGGTGGACCCGCCGCTGCATTCCCGCACCTGCGACGGCCCCGGGCTATGGGGCATGGTGATCAGTCTGATGGCCAATGGCACGCTTTATGTTTCGCTGCTGTTTGGCTGGTTCTATCTCTGGACGGCTGCGCCGCAATGGTCGACGCCCGATGCGGGCCCATTGGCGCTGATTCCTTTGGCGTTGAGCGGAGTGCTGCTAACCCTGGCCGTGGTGATTTATCGTGGCGCTGTCACCGGCCTTCGCAAGGGCCAGACTGGCGGCCTGAGCCTGCGGCTTTGGGCGACCTCGGTGGTGGGCTTAGCACATTGGGGTTTGCTGGTGTGGGTACTGCAGACGTCAACATTGCAGCCCACAGAACTGGCCCATGACGCGGTGTTGACGGTGGCGCTGTATTACCTGCTGCTGCACAGTGGGCTTGCGGTAATCTTTACCATACTCCAGGCGTTGCGGGTGAAACTGGGTTATGTCGGCGCCAGGCTGCCTTACGAGCCCGTCGTGATTCAGCCGTTCTGGGTGTATACCCTGGGAGTTTTCTGGCTCAGTTTTGCTGTGTTTCTGTTGTTGCCGATGGCGTGGGGGGCATGATGAAACCCTCTCCGTTTCATCCGGTAAACCTGGTATTGGGGCTGATTATCTGGGCACTGTGGTTTGTGCTGCTCTATGGCGGTTTGTCAGTCGCCTGTGCCTTCGCACCGCCGAATGCTGAAGCGGGTGCCTGGACCTGGGTCAATGCCGCTTCGCTGGTTTTGGCATGCATAGTGTCGGGTTATTTACTGGCGTGTGCCTATGGATGCTGGAAGGCTTCGTCATCGCCACATACCGCCGAGGCTGAAGCCCTGAAGACGTTTATCAGCAAAACGTCCGCCGCAGTCTATCTGGTGTCGGCCTTTGCATCGCTCATGCTGACGATGCCGGGTGTCTTTCTGCCACCGTGTGTTTAAGTCTGCGTAGAGGGCCCTGGCTCGGTGTTGCGCTGTTTGGTCTCAGTGAACCTGCCTTTGGCCATAGCCCAATAACCAGTGGCGGCGCGGAGCAGTTAACCGCCTTGCTCGGGCTGGGTTTCTTCGGCCTGGTCTGGTTAGTTTATCTGATAGGCGCACGGCGGGTAGTGCCGCACTGGCCGCAAGCCCTGGCTTTTCACAGCAACATGGTTATCAGTTTCCTCGCCATCTGGGGACCGCTTGACCATTGGGCACAAAGCAGCGCTGCAGCCCACATGGTTCAGCACATGATGTTTATGGTGTTGATTGCGCCTTTGTGGGTACTGTCACGGCCCGTACCGCAACTTGCTGCAGGGAGCGGGCGACTGCTGGCAACGTTATGGCAGCCGATGCTCAAACTGGTTCAGCATCCGGTTTATATGGCGTATCTCCACGGGGTGATGATCTGGTTCTGGCACGTTCCTCATTTTTATATTCTGGCTCTAGAGAACCCCTGGTGGCATCTGGTGGAGCACGGCTGTTTCCTGATCACCGCTGGCCTGTTCTGGTGGTCAGTATTGAAAAGCCCCCCGCGCACGGTGGGTTGGGCCTTGTTTGCACTGCTGTTTACCCTGATGCATACCGGTTTCCTGGGAGCAATACTCACCTTCGCTCAAAGCCCTTTATACGGAGTCGGGCGCAACCTGCAGGACCAGCAACTGGCAGGGTTAATTATGTGGGTTTTGGGCGCTATTCCGTATTTACTTGGCGCCGGTTGGATAGGCTGGCGGGGGTATTGGCAATTGCAGCGTCGATGGGGCGGCTAACCCGTTACCGAAGCAGCCGCCCGAAGGTTTCTCTCTTAACAGTTTTATCTCGTTACAGTTTATCGACAGCGCTTTGACGCTCCCAGAAGCGCAACTGCTTGCACGCTTTCAGAAAGCCTGCCACATCTTTCGCGGTGTTGATGGCCATACAGCCGCCGTCCAGTTTGTCCTCAAGCCCGGTGGACTCGAATAGCGGCAAGGCCTCTTTCGAGTAGCCAATGAATTTACAATGGGCAAAGGCATCGTTAACAAAATCCCTGGCGGGACTGTGTTTCGACAACACGTCGACCTTGTCGGACGATGGCATTAATACCACGGCATCAAACAATACCGACGGCCCGCCATCCACTTTTTCATTTGCGGGTATGTGCGTGCCGTCACTGGCCTTGACGCCGCCGATGGTCGGGGCAACCACCACCAGCGTCGCACCTTCTGCTTCGACGGCTTTTTTCAGGCCCGCAAACAGTTTGGCGTCGACACCATCAGTGGTTAAAACGCCCATTCTGCGGCCTTTGAAGCTATCAGGGCCATTTTTAAGGATGCTCAGTTTATCTGACACAGGCAGGTCTTCCCGGGTTGGCATGGCGGCCTTGGCGGCTGGGGGCAGCTCGTCAATACCCAGGCCAGTGGCTACGGTACGGGCAAGGTCCTTGTCCATGTTGAGCAGGTGGGCGACCATCCGGACCCGGATATCTTCACGCTCGACTTTGCTGAGTTCAAACACAAAAGCGTCTGCCATGTGTTCCTGCTCAGTTTTTGTCTGGCTGATGTAGAACTGCCGGCCCTGGCTGTAATGGTCGGAGAAAGTCTCTGAACGGACCCGTTGTTTCTCGCCCTGTATTTGCTCCGGATAGCTTTGAAAGCCGGTCTCCGGGTTTTCTCTCGGGCCGCCTTCGTCGCCCCAGCTGTTGGGCTCGTAATTGGCCCGGCCAACCGGGTTGTGCATAGCCATATGGCCATCTTGCTGGAAATGCCGCATCGGGCATTTGGGGGCGTTGATGGGAATGTGGGTAAAGTTTGGCCCGCCAAGACGTTTGGTCTGGGTATCCAGATAGGAGAAGTTACGGCCTTGCAGTAACGGGTCGTTTGAGTGGTCTATGCCCGGCACGATGTTCTGGGTGCAGAAGGCGACCTGCTCGGTTTCGAAAAAGAAGTTTTCCACTGTCCGGTTGAGCACCATTTTTCCGATGGGCTTGACGGGTACCTGTTCCTCGGGAATCAGTTTGGTCGGGTCGAGCACATCGAATTCAAACTGCTCGGCGAAGGCCTCATCAAATATCTGAACGCCTAATTCCCACTCGGGGAAATCGCCACTCTGGATAGCACCCCATAAATCGCGACGGTGGAAATCCGGGTCTGCTCCATTGATTTTCAGGGCCTCGTTCCAGACCACCGACTGCATGCCCAGCTTGGGCTTCCAGTGAAATTTGACGAATTTGGACTCGCCCGCCTTGGTCACAAAGCGGAAGCTGTGGACACCGAACCCTTCCATAAATCTAAGGGAGCGGGGAATGGTACGGTCTGACATCGCCCACATCATCATATGCATGCTTTCCGGCATCAGGGTAATAATGTCCCAGAAATTGTCGTGAGCGGACTGGGCCTGGGGGAATCCCCGGTCGGGCTCCTGCTTGGCGGCGTGTATCAGGTCCGGGAACTTCATGGCGTCCTGCATAAAGAACACCGGGATGTTATTGCCCACCAGATCCCAGTTGCCCTGCTGGGTATAGAACTTCACGGCGAAGCCACGTACGTCACGGGGAACATCGGCGGAGCCCTGGTTACCAAGGACAGTGGAAAGCCTTACGAACACGGGTGTTTGCTCTCCGGCACGCTGAAACAGGTCGGCGCCGGTAAGGTCTGACAGGCACTCGTAGTTTTCAAAGTAGCCATGGGCGCCCACGCCGCGAGCATGGACAACCCGTTCCGGGATGCGTTCGTGATCAAAGTGGAAGATCTTCTCCCGCATGACATGATCTTCCAGCAGGACGGGCCCTCTGGCACCAGCCTTCAGGGAATTCTGGTCATCGGCAATGGGCGCTCCTTGCTGGGTAGTGAGGGTATCTTCTTGACCCGTGGCTTGTTGATGGATTTCTCCGCCGTTTCCGACGGCAAAGGGACATCCTTGATTTTCGGTCGACATTGTTTGGCTCCTGGATTAGTTAGCTGGCTCTAACTACTGGATAAAAGCCATGATTCGGTGTTACCTCTGCCCTTTGCCGGCGGCGGCACCGTAGATCCCCAATGACGTAACTGGCTTTTGGTGCTGCCAGGTCAACATACCGCGGGGTGAACTCTGCGGGCTGAGTGGATTGACGCCTTACTGCAAAGCTATTTAACCAGAGTCTACAGGCGGGGGACACTTAACCTGTGTTAATTACTCATCGGTGGGTAACATGGTTATTTATAAGGCTTAATCTGAGCACCGAAAGGAGATAGGTCGTCGATGCTTCAATGGCTGAGCGAGAATAAAGACTGGATCACAACGCTTACCAATATTGGTACGCTTCTGGTGTGGCTGTTCTACGCCCAATTGCTCTACAGCGGGTACCGCCGTCAGAGACGACCCCGCGTCCTCATTAACAGAGGAGTCGGCGGCGAAGGTCTGGATTCGCCGTGCCTGATCTGCAATATGAGCGAGGAAGCGGTTTACGTATATTTTATTCTGTTGATTCTCGAAACGTCTGAAGAACCGATTTATGTTCCGGTGACAGACTGCGAAGTCGATGCCATGGGGGACAATACCAACGCGTTGAGTGCCAGAACCCGGCAGGGTCCTGTCGAGTCCGGGAAATATCTTGAGCTGCTTTCCTGTCGCCTTCTCCTGGAGCGCGCTGCCAGCGTTGGGGGGATTGAGCTCAAGAATGGTAAGCCGGTAAATACGGATATCGAGCTTGGGGCAATGGAATTCCACGTGGTGTGTATCTATGGGTCAGACGACGACGCCTTCGGCGCTGTCAGGCGGTTTGAACTGACCGAGAACGATTCCGGAGAAGTCAGGCTGACGCCCGATTCACTCGACACCACTCACCGAAGCTCGCGGCGGTACAGACGTCAGGTTCGCCAGTGGCTCAAGCGTTATGCGACATAATGCCACAGCATAGTGCGGTTAGAGCCAGAGGGCGACGGGCGCTGGAGTCCTCTGGTTAATCTAACGATGCGTCGCGAGATGAGTGTCCTTAGGGAGCCTCTCAACCACTCCTGAACTGTATCAACTTCCGGGGTGGCACCTGCCACTCTGGTTACTTTTGAGTTATACGGTTATGTAACCTTCGCCTTGTGGCGTCGGCGGCCATGGTACATTCAGTTGGTAGTACCACTTTATGGCGGTCGACCGGACAAAGGTTCGCCCGTCATTGCCCATCAAGGAGGCAACCTGATGTCAAATACCCATAAGACCATTAATCCCGCCACGGAAGAAGTTCTTGAAACCTATCCCCTGATGTCGCGGCAGGAGGCAGAAGGCATTATCGAGCAAACTCATCATGCTTTTCTCGGCTGGCGCAAAACTGACTTCAGCGAACGTGCCAAGATCCTGCGTAAGACTGCCTCACTGATTCGAGAGCGCCAGGACGATTACGCCTCGCTGATGACCCGCGAGATGGGCAAAACCCTGGCTGAGGGCAAACAGGAGTGCGAGTTGTGCGCGGCGGTTTGTGAGTACACCGCCGAACAGGGCCCCAAGGCACTGGCGGATGAAACACGGGAGCTTCAGGGCGGCCATGCCCTGGTCTCTTATCAGCCTCAGGGCGTGATTTACGGTATACAGCCATGGAATTTTCCGCTCTACCAGGTCATACGCTACAGCGCCGCCAATCTGATGGCTGGTAACACTGTGCTATTGAAACATGCGAACAATGTCTGGGGCATGGCGCTGGAAGTTGAAAAGCTTTACCGGGATGCCGGCATGCCGGAACACGCCTTCCGCACGTTGCTGATCGACCACGAGGTGTCCGATGCGGTTATCGAGCACAAATTGGTGCGTGGCGTTACGCTGACCGGTAGCCCCAACGCAGGACGGGCTGTGGCTCAGCGTGCCGCTAAAGTGTTGAAGAAAACCGTGCTTGAATTGGGCAGCAACGATGCCTACCTGGTGCTGGCTGATGCCGATATACCGAAAGCGGCCAAGATCTGTGTTCAGGGCCGTACCTATAATGCGGGCCAGACCTGTGTGGCTGCGAAACGGTTTATCATTGAAGAAGCCGTTTACGACGAGTTCCGGGATGCCTATCTGGCCGAAATGAAGAAGCTCTCGTTTGGTGATCCCACCCATAGCGACACCAAAATGGGACCAATGGCGCGCGTAGACCTCAGGGATGGCCTCCATGAGCAGGTCCGAAAGTCTATCGAGGCCGGCGCAACCTGTTCTCTGGGTGGTGAAATTCCCGAAGGCAAAGGCTTTTACTATCCTCCCACCGTGCTGGAAAACGTCGCACCCGGACAGCCCGCGTATGATGATGAGCTGTTTGGCCCGGTGGCTGCGCTGATCAAAGTAAAGGATGCAGCAGAGGCTATGCAGGTGGCGAATGACTCCATCTATGGCCTGGGAGGTGGCATCTTCTCTGCTAACGAAGACGAGGCTGTGCGCCTGGCGCGGGATGAATTCGACACCGGTATGATCAATATCAATGGCTATAATCTGGCCCAGCCCAACCTGCCTTTTGGCGGCGTAAAGCAAAGCGGATATGGTCGCGAACATGGTGGTTTTGGCATGCACGAGTTCGTGAATGTGAAGGCCGTCATGGTGACTCAGTCCTGAGCGACGTTAGATTTAA
>JBBQMX010000088.1:0-7026 GCA_038329375.1 Pseudomonadales bacterium
AGCTTGGCAGCATCGACTTCGATTCGATCCGTACCCAGATGGAGATCAATGCCTATGCACCATTACGTGTGGCAGAAGCGCTAATGTCCCAGATTCCTTCCGGCGGCAAGATCGCTAACATCACCAGCCGCATGGGTTCTATGGCTGACAACGATTCCGGCGGTCGCTATGGCTACCGGGCGTCCAAGGCGGCACTGAATGCCTTTGGCAAATCCCTCGCGATGGATCTCAAACCCAAGGGTATTGCAGTGGCGCAGCTCCACCCCGGCTATGTGCAAACGCGCATGGTGAACTTTGGCGGACTGATTACTCCGGAGGAGTCAGCAAAAGGCCTGGCAGCGCTTATTGAAGGACTGAATCTGGAGAATACCGGCTCCTTCTGGCACAGCAATGGTGAAGAGCTGCCCTGGTAACGGCCATCATCCTGACGCGTGGCGTCAGTAGCCGCTATGCCGATAATTGACATATGCTTCATTGCATCGACGCCACAAAAACCTGATAAATAAGTCTTTTTCTCGAGAGGTCCTGGAAGTGATTCGGGATCTTGCAGATGAAGGCGCTTCCCTCAACACCAGGAGGCCCGGGCGAACTGAATTCTGCTAATCAGCTCTTGATTAGCATGTGTCGGTTTTCAGACTTCACCGTGCCAGACCACGGACTTGAATCAGAAAATCAGGGGGCCTTAGCACCCCCTGATACTCGTGGGAAAGGATAAACTATTGCTGTACCTGCTCAAAATAACCTGTCAGACGGTCCTTGTTAGTTGCGGCGGAGGCCGTCAGCTCGGCCACGGCCGCTTTCGCGCTCTCGTAGTTGACCGCATCACCTACCTGAATCACACCAGCCATGTTGAGAACAACGTGAGGCGTGCATTTGTAGACGTAAACGCCTTCCTCATCCAGGGTCACCGTGATTTCTTCGTTGATGGCACCCTGCCAGCTCTCAGCGCCCTCTGGTACTTCCACAGAAGCTGAGTTATGCGCTTGGTCGACGAGTACAAACTTCACCGTGTCGCCCGGCTCCGCTTTCACGTAACCCGGCTCAAACACCATTGCGCCGTCGGCTCCTGAGTTTTTCATCTCGACGACGTGCTCCACCGCCAGCGCGGCGCTGGACAGAACACTCAGAGTAACCGCGGCCATTGCTTGCCTAAAAGTAAATCGCATATTCATGTCACCTTGTTGGTTGATTACGAAGTCTGCAAGAAAGGTTACGCGAGGGTAGCCGACAAGGATTAGTCGCTGAGTTAAGTGCATGTGCTTATAGTAAGTGGTCGAAAATATACTCTACATCAGATGCGCGCCCAGATAGACATCGGCAACCGTGAACCGGTCGCCGGCACCTTGCCCATGGGGTTAATGGCGAGAAAATCGTCCGTCTTCATCTGGGTTTCATAGTCGAGCAGCACCTGACGGTAATCCGCCCCGACCTCTTCCCACATCCAGCGCAAGATCCGCCCCCGGGACACAGGGTTGGTATAGGAAACGAGATTGCACTGGCAAGACTCAGTGATCGCCATGGTAAGCCTCCGTCGGTTCGGCCACTACAAACGTCCCCCGCCCTTTTTCCTTGGCGCAATATAGGGCCTCATCAGCCGCTCGTATCATGCTCTCCAGAGAGCCGAAACCGGCAGCCAGACCATGGCAGATCCCAATGGAGCAACTAAGGAATCTATCATCCCGATTACCTTCGTTTGGCATGGCCATCTTCTCCCACTCAGCCAGAACCTCTGCAGCCTGGCGCTCGGACTCACTCGCGGTTTGACCCGCCGCAACAACAATAAACTCTTCGCCACCGTAGCGGCCGAGAATGTCCGCCTGGCGTTTAAAAACACCCCTCATGATATCCGCCTGAAAGCGGATAGCGCGGTCGCCCTCCTGATGGCCGTAGCAGTCATTGAATTGTTTGAAGTGATCCAGATCCATCATATACACCGCCAGCGACTGACCTGAACGCTTAAGGAGGGAGAACACCCGCTCTGACTCACTCATAAAGGCCCGGCGATTTAACAAATCCGTAAGACCATCGGTTGTACTTAACGTGACCAGCTGCGCATTCGCATCTTTAAGCTCCCCTAATAGTCGATCGAGCCGGTGTCTGCCGATAACACCAATGAACAATGAGGCAACCACAAAACCGACGTTCATGAATGTACGATCACCGTACACCGAGTCAAGAAGCATCACGCCCATAAATCCCAGTGAGCTCAACAGCATGAGCCATAGCGAGAAACGGAATTTCATGCCCAATACAAAGAAACCAAAGAAGGCATACAGCAAAGTTCCCTCATAGGGAAAGCTGAATGCAGCCTGCTCCCAGGACACGTGAATCAAATAATAGTTTGCAAAAATCAGGCTGAGGATCGCCACAAAGAAAGCTGTCTGGGCAAACTGAGAGAAACGCCAATGGAAACTGAAAGCGAGCAGGGCAAAAACGATTGGAAGCTGAACGAAGACACGGTTCGTAATATAGGTACTCGCCAATTCTTCGGGCACCAACTGAAGATCGCCGATCATGAACAAGGCAATCAGAATGCCGCCAACGGTAATAGAAAGCCGCAGCAGGAGCATGTCGCGCGACGACATGTAATTGGGATCGACCGAAATGTTCAGCATAAAAAGATTCTCATGGCCCGGTCGGTTAAAAAACAACAAGCGACACACTCGTCCCGAGTCGCCCTGCATCTGCATGCTGAAACTTGGCAGTCCGCATGTGGCCCTGCCCGTATCTGGTCGAAGTATAAACTACTGTGAGCTTTACCGAGGGCCCGTGTCTGCCAACAGAGAAACCGAACCCCCTGGGATCAATCATTATCGGTTTTCACAAAACGGTTTATGCGATGTGGTTGAACAAAAAAATCAATTGGGAAGGGATGAAGACAAAAAAGCAGGCTCGGGAAAACTCCAAACCTGCTTTTTAACAAAACGCCTGGGCATCGGTGCAAGCCGTTGAAACCCCCGGCATCGGTCCCACCCAAGAATTCGATCAAATTGCAGGATTCCACGGGGCCCCAGTAGAGATCGAAGAAACCGCTCAGGCCGCTTACCATAATGGCGGCCTTGGTACCAAGAGTGGTGTCGAGACTGCTGGGCCCGTTGATAAAAAGCGTTAGAGACTGGACAAACGCCCTGATTAAAGCTTCACCATCAACTTACCCTTGTTCTCACCGGTCAGGAACAGGCTCAAGCCGTCCATTGCCGACTCCAGCCCTTCCAGAATGTGCGTGCGATATTTGATCTGTTCGTTCTGAACATAAGGGGCGAGCTTGGCCTGCAACTCGTGAGCCTTATGCATGTGATCGGGCATAGTAAAACCCTGGATCGACAGGCGCTTCTTGATAATGCGCATCCAGTTGGGGCCGGGACTGGGGTTGGCTGCGGTGTAATCGGCTATCATGCCGCACACCACAACGCGGCCGTGGGCATTCATCCGCTCGAACACGTAACCCTGGATCGGGCCACCGGTGTTCTCAAAGTAGACGTCGATACCTTCCGGCGCCAATTCGTCCAGTTTTGCACCCAGGTCGTCGGTCTTATAGTTCACGGCACCGTCGAAGCCCAGTTCGTTGACAATCCAGTCTGCCTTCTCATCACTTCCGACCACACCGATCACCCGCAGACCCTCGGCTTTAGCCAACTGGCCGACGATCGAGCCTACGGAGCCGGCCGCCCCGGATACCACCAAGGTTTCGCCAGACTCGGGATGACCAAAGCCAAAAAGCCCCTGTGTGGCGGTCAGCCCCGGAAGTGCAAACACCGACAGCGCCATTACCGGTGGTACGTCTTTGCCGATCTTGTTCACGCCCGTGCCATCTGTCAGCGCCATCTCCTGCCAACCGAACATCCCCATGACCTGATCGCCCACGGCAAAATCAGCGTTATTGGACGCGACTACCTCGCCAATGCCTGATGAGCGCATGACGTCGCCCAGCTCCACGCGTGGGATGTAGCTATCGGTGTCTGACGTCATCCACCCCATCATGGCGGGGTCGAGAGACATATAGGCCTGTTTGACCAAAAATTCACCGTCAGCAGGCTCCGGGACCGTTTTTTCCACCACTTCGAACAGTTCTGGGCCGATCTTCCCCTCATTGTGCTTGACCAGGTTAATCGCTTTATAGGTACTCATGCGCACATATCTCCTGTACCGATTGATTGCATCATTGGTAACCATAGATATGGGTGCTGGAACATCTATTAAAAGGGCATCCTACAAAGAGCCTTCAATGCGACCATAGCCCAACTGCGAAAAACGGATAAACTCAAACTCACCGGTAAGCGCTTCTGCCATGCGCTGGATATGGGCAGGCGTTATTTCACAGCATCCTCCTACCACGCCAACCCCAGCGGCCAGCCACTGTTGTACGTGCCTGACATAAGCCGCTGGAGATATCTCCTCCCGCGCTTCCAGCGTATCGACTAAACCTCCCCTCGCCACAGCCTCGACAGACTTGAAGGCATTGGCATACCCACCCACGCATGGGTATAGATCAACCAGTGCAGGCATGGTGGCCGACATCAATTCGGGATCGCAACAATTCAGCATCACCGCATGGGGTGCAAAAGGTGTAACGGCGGCAACCGCCTCTACCAGGGTTTCACCGGACTTGAGTTTACCGTCCGCTTCCAGTCGAAACGCCACGCCGTAGGGTTTGCCCAGATCCCTGGTGGCAGCGCAGGCTGCGCGGGCCTCCAGGGTATTGGTCATGGTTTCGATCAGGAACACATCGGCCGCTGCCTGTAGCCGGACCAACGTGGCGTATTCGTCGCGCAAATCCTCAAAGGAACGGTCAGGCGGGCCCTGATAACTGGCAGTCAAAGGCGGCAGACACCCGGCAATATCCACCTCTGCGCCAGTGGCCTCGATTGCCTGCTCCAGTGCATGAAAAGCCTGTTGGTGAATGGCCGTCAACTTCTCAATAAGACCCTGCTTGCGCAGACGGGTTGGAGTGGCCGCATAGGTGTTCAGCGACAACGTGGTTGCCCCGGCACGAATAAAATCGGCATGCACCGCCGTGACCACGTCGGGCTGTTCTTGCATAACCGCGACAGACCAAAGCGGGGAACTTACCCCGCGGGCGCGCCGGTAAATTTCCTGGCCAAGGCCGCCATCAAGAAGTACAACGGGTCGCATAAAATATCCGGTTCTTAAAGAGTGAGTGTGTGAATACTAGCATTATGTCAGCGCGCATCATCGCGGCGTATACTTCCCTCACGAATACCCCAACACAGACTCTGGCAAGGCTGGCGTTTTTATCGTGTTGTGAGATTGATACAGTGCCGGTCCCAGTGCGTACATCTCCAAGAGATCCTTTAATCGGGATCAGTATTTTCTATACAAAAGGAGATGTATGAATCATTCCAAAAAACTGCTGCAATCCTCACTCTTTCAGTCCGTTGCAGGTCTGGCTTTCGACTCGGTGATGGTGACGGAAGCCACCGATGACCATAAGAATTCCGTGATCATCTATGTGAATCAGGCATTTACCGACCTGACCGGCTATACGGCAGATGAGGTGTTGGGCAAAACACCAGGCCTGTTACAAGGGCCGGAGACCGAGAAAGCGGTGACGGATCGTTTATCTGAAGACCGGAAGAACAACCGGACGTTTCATGGCAGCACCGTTAACTATCGCAAAGACGGTTCCCATTTTAACATTGAATGGAAAGTCTCCCCGGTGATGGATGGCGCTGAGGCCACGCATTATGTGGCAGTACAGAGAGCGATTGATTAAAACGGGGCAATGCATCATTGCGCACACGCTTGGCTCATATTGAGGTCAAGCGTACTTTAGTCCCAGATAAGGCCAGTGCTCGGATTTATTACCATCATTAAAATCCGAGACCGCGTGCAACAAATACCAACCAGCACTGTCTAGTCATTAAGTTCCCCACCAGAAGGAAAACCACATGACCAGGCTCTTCGCTCTTATAACTTTAGTCCTGCTTTTTACCAACAGCGCCCAGGCTTCAGAGCCACCCGTTTACACAGGCCTGCTGAGCAACACCGGCGCTGGTGGGTATGACACCGTAAGCTACTTCGAATCAGATCAACCAGTCAAAGGCTCTGCAAGCTACATCGCAAAGTATAACGGTGCTACTTGGCGATTCGCGAATCCCGAAAACTTAGCCCGATTTGAAGAAGATCCCGAACGCTATGCGCCGATATACGGTGGCTATTGCGCCTGGGCTGTGAGCCAGGGCTATCTAGCCAAAGGCGACCCCGAGCATTGGACTATCAGAGACGGGCGGCTATACCTGAATTATAACAAATCAGTGCACAACCAATGGCTGGAGGACTCTGAGGGCTTTATTATCCAGGCAGACGCACAGTGGCCGCGGGTACTAAAATAGGAGCAATCATTGGCCTGCTGGCGTCTGCGCGCACAGCAAACACAGCAGTAATGCAGAAGGTTTAACGCAGGCTTTGAAAGGCTTTCTTCACATGAGCTGCCAAAGCATCGTTGATAGGGTTGGTTCCCCGGCGCACCAGTGCCAGCTGATATAGCCCAATCTCTGGCAGATCATCGCTGACAATCTGCTTCAATGGCGGTCGCACAAGACTTTTAGGGAAGGGCGCTACCGCAAGATTCGCCACCATGGCGACCTCCTGGCCGGAGCAGTTTTCCCAGGTAAAGGCGATTCGGTAAGTTTTGCCAGCCCCATCCAACGCTCGCAAAGTCATCCAGCACCGGTAAAGGTGCCACACTCCGAGATCGGGACAAAGGACCTGAGCACATCATTATCGAGCAACGGCATCTTCATGTATGAGATCATCTCGGACCTGGGCTATGATCGCCGCGAGATAATGGCTGCCATGCAGCTGCTACTCGGCAGCGATGCAATGACATACCTTAATAGGCATCGCTTTAAATAAAAATCCAGACACCGAAATACCACCCTCCGATACCAGGTCGGCTGGGTGGCGCAGCATTCGATTGGCTGGCTACCCTTAGAGCCAGCAATGGTGTTTCTTAACCTTTGCTCTTGTCCCATTTGGATGAATATGACCTTCGCGGCCTCACAC
>JBBQMX010000089.1:0-7025 GCA_038329375.1 Pseudomonadales bacterium
ATCTTTTGAACCGGGCAAGGCTTTATGACTGAAAACGTTGACGGAGTGACAGAAGCGACAGTACTTCTGGTGGATGATAATGCCCAGAACCTGAAAGTACTCTACGAAACCCTGAAAGACCGGGGTTATCACCTGTTGATCGCCAACGATGGTGAAAAAGCCATTGCGCTTGCCCGCCGCCACCAACCTGAAGTCATCCTTTTGGACATTATGATGCCGGAGATGGATGGCTACGAAGTCTGCCAGTATCTCAAAGCCCACCGCTCCACTGCCGACAGCGCGATCGTGTTTCTGTCGGCGCTCGACGACGTTGACGCCAAGGTCAGGGGGTTCAACCTTGGCGGTGCCGATTATATTTCCAAGCCTTTTCAGGCCCAGGAAGTCATTGCCCGGGTAAAAACTCACGCCCAGGTAATTCGCCTGGAGCGTGAGCTGCATGCCCGCAACCGTCAGTTGGAGAGTGACCAGAGCCGAATTCTGAACGCCATCAGCGAGGGCATTTACGGTCTCAATGAAGCTGGTGACATCATTTTCGCCAACCCGGCGGCGGCCATAACCGCAGGATGCACGGCAGAAGAGCTAATTGGCCGAAACTTCTTCGCGCTGCATTTTGGTGACACGGATATTCCCTGTCATACCATGGAGCAGTCAGGTCGCCCGGTACAGGCGACTTGCAGCCAGGGCATCCCGGAGCACCAGCGGGCCATTTTTATGCGTCGGTTGGACGGCTCCTGCTTTCCTGCCGAGTACCGTTCGACACCGAAACTCGACGGCGATCGGCTGCGCGGAGCGGTGGTAGTGTTTCGGGACATTACCGTCGAACTTGAGAACGATCAGGCGCTGGAGGAGGCCCGGTCGGTGGTGCAAGCCCAGCGTGACCAGCTCGCCCATGCCTCACGAATGTCGACCATGGGCGAAATGGTTGCCGGTTTTGCCCACGAAGTAAACCAGCCACTAACGGCTATAACCAATTATGCCCGGGTGGCATTGCGGTTGATCAGCGCTGAGCCGCTGGATAAAACCCTGATGGAAGAAACCCTTGGCAAGATTGAGGCGCAGTCTCATCGTGCCAGTGAAGTTATTCGCCGCATTAGACGGTTTGTGAAAAAACCCGCCATTGGCAAGGAAGTGCTGTCGTTGTTATCTTTGCTTGAGGAGACCCGCCAGTTTGCCGAAGTGGATGCCCGCAACAACGATGGCGGTGTCGAAGTATTTGTGGCCGAGGATGTGCCCGACGTTATGGCGGACCCGGTGCAGGTGCAGCAGGTAGCACTCAACCTGATCCGCAATGCACTGGAGTCGACCCGCAGCGCCGGCAGCAGTGCACCGGTAGAAGTCATGGCAGAAAGCAGAGGCCCTGAGTGCGTCAGGATCACGGTGACAGATCATGGCAAGGGCGTCACCGAAGAGGACGAGCACAAGCTGTTCCTGCCGTTCTACACCACCAAGGAAGAGGGTATGGGCATCGGGCTGGCGCTGTGTCAGTCGCTGATTCACGCCCAGGGCGGCGATATTGGTTATGAGCGCCCTGAACACAGTGGCGCACGATTTTTCTTCACTCTCCCGGTGGTTAGCCGGTCCCAACCGACCTGAACGTTGTTTGCATGGGGCTAATGAGAGCTCAATAGCGTAGAAGTGACCCTTGACGGGGTGGCCGAGCATTTTTAGCGTGCCTCTAAGCCATGGTCGGCGCAATCTGACGGATGTGCCCGTTATACAAACAATTTTATGAAAATCGTTGACTTCAGGGCCGCCCTCTTTATAATGCGCCCTCGTTGTCACCCCGCAGTCTTACGAGTCTGTCAGACAACACAGCGCGGAGCGGTAGTTCAGTTGGTTAGAATACCGGCCTGTCACGCCGGGGGTCGCGGGTTCGAGTCCCGTCCGCTCCGCCATTTTTGCTTTCTGCTCTGATTTTTACTCCCCCAGTCTGCTTACTTCTTCGTAACAGTCATTTTTCTGTCACGGTTTTTGTCTATTCTTGATTGAATTACATTATCAGGAGAAAAACCATGTCTGACTATCAGGAAGATCTTGTTGAGTGCCAGTGGGAAGATTTTGATGACGACGAAGGCCTCGACGATAGCATAGAGATGTAAGCTGCCTGCTATTCCCCAACGTTCGTCTCCAGCCGTTTTCTGTGCTCTCCGGGGCTTACCAGGAACCAGCGCTTATAGGCCTTCTGGAAGGCCGCGGGGTTAGAAAAACCCAGCAACCATGCTATTTCCGCCAGCGATATGCGGGTCTCCCGGATATAATCCAGAGCCAGCTCCCTTCGAGTGTCATCAACCAATTTCCGGAAGCCTGTGCCTTCCGAAGCCAGTTGTCGCTGCAGTGTCCAGGGCGCTATACCAAGTTCAGCCGCAATCCGCTCCAGCGTCATCGTGCCACCTTCCAGCAAGGGCGCCAGCTTTTCGGTTACCGCATCTTTTACGCCCCAGCCCGAGCGAAGCTTTCGTAATAACTCCGTGCATTGATCGGTTAACTTTCGATGCATGGCTGTCTGGGCCCCATCGCTTGCTGTTGAGACCAAGCCTGGCGCCAGATAGATACTGTTGCTGTTGGCGCTGAAGACAACGGGGCAACCGAACCATTCTTCAAATACCGAATCCAGCCCCTGAGAGGGGTATTCGATGTTCACCCGGGACAGCACCGCCTGGCGACCGGTGGCGGTCCGCAGGAATTGTGTCCAGGCCGCGAGTACTGAATCCACCACAAAGTAATTGAAGATGTTATAGGGGCGGACAGAGTAAAAGTCGGCCTGGCCGGCGCTCAAGTCCAGCTTCGGTTGGCCGCGGCTGTTTCGGCTGGTTAACAGGGCATACTCGATCAGGTTGGCGAGGCCCTGCCCGGCGGTAGGGGCAGCCTGGGCAGCAAGCCCTGCGAGCCCGGTATCCACTGGCCGGGTCAGTTGGCCCATGGTCAGTCCCAACGCCCGATTCCCGGTCAGGGCGATGGCGGCCTGGCCGAGGCGCATAAACCTGGGAATACTGATTCTCGCGTCCGGGGCGGCCAGGCGCTTGTCGTCCAGGTTAAATTGCTGGAACAGGTCGGTGTGATCAGCGCCTTCGTATTGGATAGCCCGTGCCATAACCGATACGTAAAGTACGCTGATATCACCCAGGGTATTGCGGGGGGTGACGTGTTTCGGTCTGTCCATATTGTCCGACAAGTTGTTTAAAGAATATAAAATGTTATTTCAGGATATTGAGCGATGCAAGCGAGAAGACTAACTTACTAACGCACGGATTATTAGAGCGACCCCCTAATACAGAAATAGCCCATCCTGAGGAAAGCCACTATGACCAACACGACAGCCGCTGAGCCCACGCCCGGCCTCAAACATTACCCTAACCTGCTTGAGCCTCTGGATCTGGGATTCACCAAATTGCGTAATCGCACCCTGATGGGCTCCATGCACACCGGGTTGGAAGAAACCAAGGACGGCTTTAACCGGCTGGCTGTTTTCTACGCCGAGCGGGCTCGTGGTGGCGCGGGGCTGATTGTGACCGGTGGTATCGGCCCCAATGAAGAAGGGGCGGTGTTCCAGCATGCGGCCAAAATGAGCACGGAGGAAGAATCCGACAAGCATAAGGTCATCACGGAAGCTGTGCATGAGGCTGACGGCAAGATTTGTATGCAGATACTTCATGCCGGGCGCTACGCCTACCATCCGGCACTGGTGGCGCCTTCTGCCGTAAAGGCACCGATCAATCCCTTCACGCCGAATGAGCTTGATGAGGCGGGTATCGAGAGACAGATCCAGGCTTATGTTGATTGTGCCGCGCTGGCCCAGCGGGCCGGTTATGACGGCGTTGAGGTGATGGGGTCGGAGGGCTATTTCATTAACCAGTTTATCGTCGCCCACACCAATCACCGGACCGACGCCTGGGGTGGCAGTTACGAAAACCGTATTCGCTTGCCGATCGAAATTGTTCGTCGTGTACGGGAGCGGGTGGGCTCTGACTTCATCATCATTTACCGGTTGTCGATGCTGGATCTGATCGAAGAGGGCAGTACCTGGGATGAGGTCGTGGTGCTTGCAAAGGCCATCGAAAAGGTCGGTGCGACTATTATCAACACCGGTATTGGCTGGCACGAAGCCCGGGTGCCCACCATTGCAACCTCAGTGCCGCGCGGTGCCTTTTCCAAGGTGACAGCCCGGCTTAAGGATGAAGTCAGCATTCCGTTGGTCACCACTAACCGGATTAACATGCCTGAAGTCGCGGAAAAAATCCTTGCGGAAGGGGATGCGGACATGGTTTCCATGGCGCGGCCTTTCCTGGCGGATGCGGATCTGGTCAACAAGGCGGCGGCGAACAGGTCAAACGAAATCAACACCTGCATCGGATGCAACCAGGCGTGCCTTGACCACACGTTCAGCGGCAAACTGACCTCCTGCCTTGTGAACCCGCGCGCCTGTCATGAAACCGAGCTGAACTATGTCAAAACCGGCTCGCCAAAATCCTTTGCGGTAGTGGGTGCAGGCCCTGCCGGACTGGCTTTCGCAACGGTTGCCGCTGAGCGGGGTCACCGGGTTACCCTGTTCGATGCCGGTCCGGAAATTGGCGGGCAGTTCAATATCGCCAAACAGATTCCCGGCAAGGAAGAATTCTACGAAACACTGCGCTATTACAGGGTCATGCTGGATAAACATGGGGTGGATGTCCGCCTCAATACCCGCGTGAATGTGGAAGAGCTCAAAGCCGGTGGTTTTGATGAAGTCGTGCTGGCCACGGGTGTCGCGCCCCGGACACCGGACATTGAAGGCATTGATCATCCCAGGGTCATGAGCTATCTGGACGTGATTCTCGGGCGCAAGCCGGTCGGGCAGCGAGTAGCCGTTATAGGGGCCGGGGGCATCGGCTTCGATGTCTCCGAGTTTATCGTGCACAAAGGCAAATCACCGGCTCTGGACACCGGCCACTTCATGCGGGAATGGGGGGTTGATCTTACCGTCGAGCATCGTGGCGGGATTCAGGGCATGAAGCCGGAGCTGCCCGAGCCTGCACGTGAGGTTTATCTGTTGCAGCGTAAATCTTCCAAGGTGGGTAAGGATCTGGGTAAAACCACGGGCTGGATTCACCGGACGTCGCTCAAGCACCGTCAGGTGAAAATGATTCCGGGTGTGGCTTATCGACGTATCGATGACGAAGGCCTGCACGTTACTATTACTCCCAAGGGGTCTGAGCACGGTGAAGACAAGGTTCTGCCGGTGGATAGCATCATTATATGCGCGGGTCAGGAGCCTTTAAGGGAACTCCAGCAGGGTCTGGAAGGTGCGGGATTGCCGGTTCACTTGATTGGCGGTGCGGATGTTGCCGCAGAGCTTGATGCCAAGAGAGCCATAGATCAGGGCAGTCGGTTGGCTGCAGAGCGTTGAGTAAAACAGCGCTACCCGATTAAAGCCGCTGAAGCCAACCCGTCAGGGTTGGCTTTTTTGTGTCTGAACCCCCATTCTCACAAATCTTTTCAGTTTTCATCCTGCCTGTTGAAGTGACTGTGGTTACAATAAGACGAGCAGGTACCCGATATCCCGAACGCTGCAGCGTTCACGGCATATTTTCCGGGTGTGGATAAGCAGAGCGGGGGTTATCGATGTTTTCGGCCGATCAGTCAACTGACGGTTATTCGGCAGTCTTTCTTATGGAAGAAGCCCAGGTTGCACGCCAGATGCGAGCCTCCGAATTTGGAGCTTTTCTGGACGGCTATGTGGGCTTGTCGGACCTTGCAGACACGGACGTACGGGCTGTGTATGTACTCATGGGCAAAGATCTGCTGATCCGCTCTCTGGTATTTTTCCGCATCTATTTTGATGAAGACGGCCGGGCCGACAGCCACTGGAACCTACCGGTTGAAATGCTCGCACTAAAAGGCGCGAAAGGCCCGGACCTCGGTGCTGGCCCGATACGGCTGGTTTGTCGCAGCCAGTGTCCCGCGTCGGCCCCTTCGGATGAGCTCTGGGATCCGGACATGACACCGGGCAGCAATCACTTTCAGGCTGTCAGGAAAGCCGCAACGGCCAATGTGCTGAAATTTCAGATGCTTGATACAGCGGAAGTGGAGGAAAATATCCCCATTCTGCGCTCGGAACTCATCAAGCCGGCCACCGAAACGGAAGATCCGGAAGCCGGATTGCAGCGCACCCGGCTGGCGAGAACTATTCGGGAACAGCGTTTACGCATTAAAACCCTTCAAAGTGTTCACCGCGATGCATTGACTGCTTTGCAACGGGAAAACCGGTTGGGAATTCAGCAGTTACGCAACAAAATGGCAGATCTGCAGCAACAGTACGAACGCAAACTGTTGACCAACGAGCAGCTCAAAAAACGTCTTACTGACCGCAACGAACAGTACCTGTCAATCCAGGATAGCCAGACCAACCATGCCGAGGCGGTTATCCTGCGAGAGCAGCTTGAGCGCAAGCAGCGAGAGCTGGAAATGTGCAATGACAAGATCGTCTCGCTGGAGCAGGAAAACCACGACCTGCGCCATCGCGAACCACCCGATGATTCACTGATGAAGCAGCTGAATGAGCAGAGCGTGTTTCTGGTGGCCTACCACGCGGGCGTCGGCCATATCACGCTGCCATCCGGCGACATTGAACGATATTTCGAAAGCCCCATAGCCTACGCCGCCCGTAAGTGTGGCCTTGACGAGCCCGCTTACCGGGAATGGTTCGCGCATTATGAAAAGCCCGTCTGCCTGCACAAACTGAAGAATAACAAACCTTGCGGACAGCCCCTGTTGCGGGTGAGTCAGCCATCCGAGTTCGTTCCGGGCCAGGATGATCACTGTGAAGAGCATCGGGTAACGGCTCCGCAAACGGTTTAACCCTCACTTCGTTTACTTAGGAGGTGGAGTGGGCCATATCTCCGGCACAACAAAATAGCGCCCTGTTTCTTCGTACCCCTGCATGTCTGCCCTGGCTTCCAGCTTTGCAAACAGGCGTGGCCGGCTGGTGTCTAAAACGGCATTCAGCGCTTCTGTTGTGAGGTCAGGGTCCGGAGCGTCGCGGGTTTGAT
>JBBQMX010000090.1:0-7005 GCA_038329375.1 Pseudomonadales bacterium
ACTGATTGCCCGCACGTCCGATACCGGCAGCGTCTGCTCTACCAGCGCTGGCAACTCACTGACCACATAATCATACATGCGATAGTGCTTTGCCCACGGTTCCCGGGTCGCATTAATGTAAAACCCTGCCCCGCTGCCGAAGTCATAACTGTCATGCTCACCGGGCAGGTCCGTGCCTCTCGGGCTGGTGTCCGGACACACTATCGCCATGCCCAGTTCCGCCGCACGACGATGTGCGCCGGCCTTCTGCATGAAGTTCTGGTCATTGCAGGTCAAACCGGACAACCAATACAACACAGGTACCGCTGCCGGGTCGGCTACAATCGTTTTTGGCGGCAGATAGACCGCAAATTCCATATCGCAACCGAGTGTTGACGAGGAATGACGATAACGGCGGTGCTCCCCGTCAAAGCTCACATTGGTTGACAGTAACTCCATAAAAAACCTCAGTCATTCAGACAGTGTCTCGGGGGTTATTCCGCACTGGCAAATTTTGGCAGAGCCATACCAAAGCCGGCCCTGGCCAGCTCCGCCAGGATCGCACTGCGCGTCACAATACCGATCAGACGACCGTGATCCGTTACCGGGTAGACTTTGGGCTTGCCATGGCCCAGATTCTGGGCAATATCCACCAGCGCCATATCGGCACTGATCGTAAGCGGCTCTCTGACCATCACATCATCAACGAGCGGTTCACCCTCACTATGATAGTTACTCACCAGCAGAGCGTGTATACAGTCTTGCTCCGAGACAAACCCCAGTACCTGCCGCTGGTCGTCGACCACCGGCAAGCCCGTCACATGATTTTCCAGCAGCGCCTTCACCACCCGGGTCAAGGGTGTACCACAGCGAATGGGCGCTATATGGTTCCACATTACATCACCAACTTTGATTGAGCGCATGGTTAACATCCTCCTGTCAGACAACACTCTAACAATAACCATAGGCAATGGGGACGAAAACCGGAAATACAAAAGTCGAAACCGTGCCTTTTTTGAACCGATTCAGGCATCGTTGTAAAAATGCTTATTTAGCGGTCGTGAACCATGCAAAATCATGCTTCGGCGCAGTGTACTCGGGCTGACGTAACGGCAAACGCCACCTATGATTAAAGCAGTCAGGGCTGTAAACCCGGTTTTGACAGACACGGTTGATGCTCACAGGAGCGGCTCATGGAGAATCCCGATTTGCCCATCGATGAGGAACAGCGGCTGGACGCACTGCGATCAATGCGTGTGTTGGACACCCCTGTTGAGGAGCGGTTTGAGAGAATTACCCGGCTGGCCAAGAAATTTTTCGGCGTCCCTATGGCGGCCATTACCCTGGTGGATGCCAACCGGCAATGGTTCAAGTCCGGTAATGGCCTGGATGTTCGTGAAACCTCCCGGGATATGTCGTTTTGCGCCCACACCATTCTTGCGGATCATCTGTTTGTCATTGAAGATACCTTGGAGGATAATCGCTTCTTTGACAACCCATTAGTGACAGGCGCGCCTTACATCCGGTTCTATGCGGGGGTGCCGTTGCACTCCCGAAACCGCAGCCGCATCGGAACAGTATGCCTTCTCGATACGCTACCTCACCGCCAAGGCGAATTTGATCTTTCGGTACTGGAGGATCTGGCAGCGCTCGCGGAACATGAGTTCCGGTTTGACAGCCCCCTGAATCAGCTTCCGCAACTGGAGCTGCAGAACGGCCGTCAACCGGAGTTGCTGGATGAAGTTACCGGATTGTGGAATTGGGACGGGATTACCCGTCTGCTGGAAGAGTCCTTCCATCGCTTTCGGCTAACCGGTGGCCAGCAATCCATGGCCTGGCTGCATGTGGACTACACGCTACCGGCCAACCCGAGCTTTGCAGCGCTCAACGATGTCAAACGACACCTTGCCGTCACGTTGCTGGCAGGGCTGGATTATCGCGACACCGCGGGCCTGGTAACTGGTGGGCAGTTTCTGCTTATCCTGGACGAAACCAACCGGGAAGCCATGATAACGCAGTTGGCCATGATCACAGACCGGATCAGAAACCTGTTCCATGAGTTCAGTTCCACGGCCACTCTGCATCACATTCGCTGGTCTGCACTGTCCGGCACGATCAACTTGCACCAGGTAGCAGAGATCACCGAGCAGCTGGAACAGGATCTGCCAGGTTACAATGCGCCTCTGGGCTCCCTGCAACTGCGCTTTGAGGGCACCCTGGAACGGATTACGCTGATCAGCTGAACAGCTTCAGCCTGAGCCCGTCAGGCCTTCATCACTTCCATGCTCATGCGGGCGAAGTCCTGCAACAGGGGTTCCGGCAAATCGTGCCCCATACCCTCGACCATTTCCAGACGGGCATGGGGCAACAGATATTTCAACTGTTCCGCCGCCACCGGGCGCACCAGTGGATCGGCTTTGCCGTGGATGATCAGCGTCGGCACGCGAATGCGTCGGGTCATGGACGACAAGCTGCCTGTCGCCATAATGGCGCGGGTCTGCCGCAGGATACCGGCGGGATGATAACTGCGGCGAAAATCCCGTGTAATCCGGGCCCGCACATCGTCTTCACGGGGCGGAAAACCGGGGCTTTGAATAGCCTTCCAGAAGTCCAGGGACCGCGACACCACCGCGGATTCGTCATGACCTTTGGCGCCGATACCCGCCAGTTTCCAGATCAGTTTCGATTGCGGTAACGGTAACCGGGGGCTGTTGGTGGACGTCATTATCAGAGTCAAGCTGCGCACCCGTTCCGGCCATTTCGCAGCGACGATCTGACTGATCATACCCCCCATCGACACCCCCACCAGATGCGCGCTGGCAAGTCCCATGGAGTCCATTATGCCAACGACATCCGCTGCCATGTCCTGAAGCGAGTAGGGGGCATCAATCGAAAGCCCAATACGATGACGGGCCATTACCGACACCGGGTGTCCGTTCAGCCGGTCTTTCAGGTGTGTAGACAGGCCGATATCCCGGTTATCAAACCGGATTACCCGGTAACCGGCGGCCACATAGGCATTCAACAGGGCCTCGGGCCACAAGGTCATCTGAGCCGCCAGTCCCATCACAAAAATAACCGGTTCGCCTTCCGGATTGCCCCGGCTCTCCACACAAATAGAAAGCCCGTTGGACTCTACACGCCGCTCAAGCGGTTCACTCGATATAGTGGTCATTTTCTGCCATAACTGTTGACTGTCATTCCAGCTTAACGGATCTGGTCGGGTTTCCAATCACTCTTAAGGGGTTATTTATCCCGCGTGACGCATAACCTTAGCGCAAAATAATGTATTAAAAGCCCGTAAAGCCCTTGGTTTTTGGTTGGCCGGGCACTATTGATAACGGTAGTTATATGGAATTGCCGAACACAATGCTGACTAATGACTAGTTGGTGTTTCCGAAGAGGAGGAGCGAATATGAGTATACGGCTAGGCGATACCGCACCGGATTTCGAACAGGATTCCAGTGAAGGCAAAATCCAGTTTCATCAATGGTTGGGAGACAGTTGGGGGGTTCTTTTCTCTCACCCCGCCGACTTCACACCGGTTTGCACCACAGAGCTGGGCCTGACTGCAAAGCTGAAAGACGAGTTTGCCATGCGCGATGTGAAAGCGATTGCCCTGAGCGTTGACGCCGTCGATTCCCACAAAGAGTGGATCAAGGACATCAACGAAACCCAAGGTTGCGCGGTCAACTTCCCGATCATTGCGGATCAGGATCGCTCAGTATCCGAACTCTATGACATGATCCACCCGAACGCCGATAACAGTCTGACCGTGCGTTCACTGTTCGTGATTGATCCGAACAAAAAAGTTCGGTTGATGATTACCTACCCGGCCAGCACCGGGCGGAATTTCAACGAAATCATGCGGGTTATCGACTCCCTGCAACTGACCGAGCACCACAAGGTAGCTACCCCGGGCAACTGGGAGCGTGGTGATGATGTGGTTATCGTGCCATCACTGCAGGATGAAGATGAAATCAAACAGCGGTTCCCGAAGGGCTACAAAGCTGTCAAACCTTACCTGCGCATGACACCAGACCCGAAGGTTAACTGGGGCGGCGAATAAATTTTTTCAGACTCAACCATAAAAAAACCGGTCAATATTGATTGGCCGGTTTTTTTGTTTATTTGCTTCCTAGAACACCGGAACCACGGCACCGTTGTAGTTTTTCTTGATATAGCCCTTCACCTCGTCAGAGGTCAGCGCCTCGGCCAGTTTCTGCATGGCTGCAGAATCCTTGTTGTCTTCACGGGCGACCAGGATATTCACGTAGGGTGAATCCGAGCCTTCGATAATCAGGGCATCCTCATTCGGGTTCAGGCCTGCTTCCAGCGCATAGTTGGTATTGATCAGGGCTAGCTCGACCTGATCGAGTATACGGGGCAGAGTCGCAGCTTCGAGCTCGTAAAATTCCAGATTTTTCGGATTCTCGGCAATGTCCCGCGGTGTAGCGGTGATCTTGCTGTTGTCTTTGAGGGTGATCAGCCCGGCTTTTTGCAGTAACAACAGTGCGCGGCCGCCGTTGGTCGGGTCATTGGGGATCGCAACGGTATCTCCGTCTTTCAGGTCATCCAGTGACTCGATCTTGCTGGAATAGGCACCAAAAGGCTCAACGTGCACACCCACTACGCTCACCAGGCTGGTGCCACGGCCATCATTGAACTCGGTCAGATACGGCTGATGCTGGAAGAAATTGGCGTCCATACGGGACTGACTCACCTGCACGTTAGGCTGTACATAATCGGTAAACACCTTGATGTCCAGCTCTACACCCTGCTGTGCAAGGGTGGGTTTGATGAACTCCAGAATTTCGGCATGGGGCACCGCGGTCGCACCAATACTGAGTTTGTCAGCGGCCTGAACAGAAAATGCGGCAACCAGTGCCAGCGCGGCCAGAAATCTTGTCGCTTTCATAAAAAACCTCGTTTTTGGATTCGGCAAATGCCGGTCAGCGCCGGCTGAAATAAAGCACAAGGCGGTCACCCGCCATCTGCAGTAACTGAACAAAAATTACCAGAAGCGCTACTGTAATCACCATCACGTCGGTCTGGAATCGTTGATAACCGAAGCGAATGGCTAAATCCCCAAGGCCACCGCCGCCAACGACGCCGGACATGGCAGCGTATGACACCAAGGTGATGGCTGTTACGGTAATACCCGCGATGATGCCGGGCAGTGCTTCCGGCAACAGTGCCCCGGTGATGACCTGGCGCACCGTAGCACCCATGGCCTGGGTCGCTTCAATAATGCCGCGGTCCACTTCTCGCAGAGAAGTCTCAACCAGCCGCGCGAAGAACGGTGCGCCACCGGCAACCAGCGGCGGTATCGCCCCGGCAACACCCAGCGAGGTGCCAATGATCATAACGGTCACCGGAATCATCACGATCAGCAGAATGATGAACGGCACCGAACGCAGGATATTCACCACAAACGACAGTACCGCATAGGCCACTCGTTGCTCGAGCAACTGGCGTTTGCCGGTCAGAAACAGCAGCACACCGACCGGCAACCCGATCAACACACTGAACAGCAGCGACAAGCCCACCATAATCAGGGTGTCCCAGCTTGCCCAGCCGATTTCTGTCCAGTCGACGTTGGTCAGTAAGTGTTCCATTAGCGCACGACCTCCACGTGAACATCCGCCGCTTCCAGGGCCTGCATGGCCAGGTCCAGATCACCCCCTACCAGCGACAGCGTAAGCTGACCGTAGGGCATCTCCTTGATGTGATCGATGCGCCCGGACAGGATGCTGAAGTCGACACCGGACTCCCGGGCGACCTGGCCAAGCAGCGGCTTGTAGGTCGCATCACCGCGAAACGTCAGCCGCAATATCCGGCCCTGGGCACGCCCCAGGTCCTGTTGCAGCTCTTTCTCGTCAATGTGCTCACTCTCCATCACAAACTCTTGCGTGGTGTGGTGTTGCGGGTGCAGGAATACGTCAGACACCGGCCCCATTTCCACCACCTCCCCGGCATCCATGACCGCTACCCGGTCGCAGACCCGGCGCACCACATCCATCTCATGGGTAATCAGTACGATGGTCAGGCCAAGCTCGCGGTTGATATCAGCCAACAGCCGCAACACCGACTGGGTGGTCTGGGGATCCAGCGCGCTGGTGGCTTCGTCGC
Source organism: Pseudomonadales bacterium (assembly GCA_038329375.1). GTDB lineage: Bacteria > Pseudomonadota > Gammaproteobacteria > Pseudomonadales > Oleiphilaceae > Marinobacter. The sequence goes on from JBBQMX010000090.1 coordinate 6,112, forward strand.
AGAGCAGGACAGTGGGGCGACAGGCCAGGGCCCGGGCGATGCCAACCCGCTGCTTCTGACCGCCGGATAATTGCGAGGGATATTTGCTGGCCTGATCTGCCAGGCCCACTCTCACCAGCAATTCTTCGACCCGCGCGGTGATCTCACTACGAGAGAAAATTCCGGCCAGCCGCATGGGGAACGCAATGTTGTCCGCCACGGTCTTGGAGGACAGCAGATTAAAGTGCTGGAAAATCATCCCGACCTTGCGACGAAAAGCCCGGAGCTCACCGGCGTCGTAGCCGGTCACGTCCTCGCCATCCATCAGAACCCGCCCCCCGGTGGGACGCTCCAGCAGATTGATCAAGCGAACCAGCGTCGACTTGCCCGCCCCGGAATGACCAACAATTCCGAATACTTCACCGGTCTCGATAGTCATGCTGGTCGGGTGTAATGCGGGGATCGCCCGGCCTCCGACCTGGAAAGATTTCTGGACTCGATCAAATTCAATCACGAAGCAACCTTGTGAGCGCAGCGTTTAGGGATACCAGCTAGTAAGAGCGCGCCAGTATAGCCCAATCGCTCTTCGAACCCGAATGTGCGATTTTGTAAACGCTCACCGGAACTGCTAACGGTGTATCAGCGGATAAGATAGGCTTATTACATCACGGTAATTTTAATCATAAGAGGCGCCAGAATTCAGTGGTTACGTCCACAACAACAAAGCCCCCACGGATGAATTCGACCCAGGCCTGGGTCAACTATCTGAGCAAGGTCGAGTTACCGGTACTTGCCAATACCCTGCAACGCATCAATGAGTTGGCTGACAGTACCAGCAGCACTGTTCACCAGTTAGCGGACGTTATTCTCAATGACGCTCAACTCACTTCCCAGGTGTTGCGGCTATCCAATACG
>JBBQMX010000091.1:0-6976 GCA_038329375.1 Pseudomonadales bacterium
TTCGATATCTATAAGGATGATCCGCAGGCCAAAGTGTCGGTCAGCTCCGAGGGTTTCAACCATCTGGGCAAGCGTTTAGGGCGCGCAGGGCTGCCAACGCTGGTGGTGCAAGAAGGCGGCTATGATATCGAAACCCTGAGCGAAAACGTGCAGCAGTTCTTTAATGGCCTCGGGATCTGATTCCAGGGCACGACCAACCAGTCATTTCCGATACGGTTTCAAGGATCGCGGAAGCCGTTCATCACCAGGAGCTTTGAGCTACATGAGCCAGGCAAAAATAAATGCGTTGGTGTCCCCCGAGGGCAGCCTCGAAATTCTGTCCAACCACGAGGTTAACCGACTGAAAGACCGCAGCGAAGGCGGTTTGTACCAGTTGTTTCGGCAATGTGCCCTGGCCGTACTCAATACCGGAGTGGTGACGGATGATTGCCAGGACTTGATGGAGGCCCATGCCGATTTCGATGTTCGCCTGGTGCCACAGCCCAGAGGCCTGAAGCTGGAACTGGTCAATGCGCCCGCAAGCGCGTTTGTGGATGGCGAAATGCTGCGGGCTAATCGCGAGCACCTGTTTTCCGTGCTCCGGGACATCGTTTATTCCAACTCGATTCCAACCACCGCCGCTGGCTTTAACCGGCAGGAACCGGCGGATATCACCAACCTGATTTTCCATATCCTGCGCAACGCACGGGTGCTTCAGTCCGGCCGCCAACCGGACATGGTGGTATGCTGGGGCGGTCACTCCATCAGCCGGGAAGAGTATGTTTACAGCAAAGATGTCGGGCACGAACTCGGCCTACGCGGACTGAGCATCTGCACCGGCTGCGGCCCGGGCGCCATGAAAGGGCCGATGAAGGGCGCCACCATAGGCCATGCCAAGCAGAGAGTGAAAAACGGCCGCTACATTGGCCTGACCGAGCCCGGCATTATTGGCGCCGAGGCCCCCAACCCGATCGTCAATGAACTGGTCATCATGCCGGACATTGAAAAGCGTCTGGAGGCCTTTGTCCGCGCAGGCCACGGCATCATCGTGTTCCCTGGCGGCGTCGGCACCGCTGAAGAAATTCTCTACTTGCTGGGCATACTGCTGCATCCGGACAATATTGACCTGCCGTTTCCGGTGGTCTTTACCGGTCTGCCGGAGAATGCCGAGTATTTTCACATGATCGACGAATTCATCCGCAACGCTTTGGGCGAAAAGGCCGCTGAAAAGTACGAAATCATCATTAATGATCCGGCCAGGGTGGCCCAGACCATGAAGAAGGGTATTGCCGAGGTGGAGACCTTCCGCCGCGCCATGCAGGATGCTTACTACTTCAACTGGATGCTCAAGATTGACCCGGTCTTCCAGCTGCCGTTTGAACCCGACCACGCCAACATGCGGGCGTTGGAACTGCACAAAAACCAGCCCGTGCACATGATCGCAGCCAACCTTCGCAAAGCGTTCAGCGGTATCGTTGCGGGCAACGTCAAGGCAAAAGGTATTCGGCAGGTAGAGGAAAAAGGACCATTTGAGATTTCTGGTGATCCCACTCTGCTAAAACCGCTGGAGGCGATGCTGGCAGCGTTTGTAAAACAGAACCGTATGAAGCTGCCGGGAACATCGGCCTACAAGCCCAGCTACAGGATCATCACAGCGGAAAAAGTGTAATACCGTATCCGGTACCTCCGGGTCGCCACGAAGGAGCGCCCGGACAGCACTAAAGCGCGTAAACCCGGCTACTTGCCACCAGCAGGCATGGCCGAATAATACGCTGCAAGATTGGCGATATCGTCGTCACTCAGGCCAGCTGATTGAGCGTGCATAATGACTGCCTGACCGCCATTACGTTGCTTGTTTTTGTAGGCCTTCAGCGAGGACACCAGATAGGCCTCGTTCTGGCCTGCCAGGTTTGGGTACCCGGGAATCTGTGCAATGCCGTCAGCCCCATGGCAAGCTGCGCATACTGCAGCCTTTGCCTTGCCAGCGGCCGCATCGGCGGCCAGGGAAATGCCCGGACTGGCCATCAACAACGTCGCGAAACACACCGCAATTTGGTTCTTCAGTTTCATGGATTCTACCCTCTCATCTCTTTTAATATTCATCGGCTTGAGCCGACATTATTATTCACCTGTTTTATATCACAGGCTTCAGCAAGCTCAAATAACAAAGGTCAATCTCTGAGCATCCTCCGGATACCGCACGCCTATCTGATCATCCCGCTGAGTAGCTCGGCAGCAAGATTTCTCAGGCGATCCTCCGCTTCACGACGACCAGTGCTATAGCCTGCCGTCTGTAACTCGGCCCAACTCCAGGTTTGCAGCACAGCCCGGCACCAGAGCATGGCATCATCGGTGCCCTGGAGAGCCCTGGCCACGCCAGCTTGCCGCGTTAACCGTTGCAACGGCAGGAGCGTGATTTCGAAGCCGCGAGCACTCTCACTGAAACCCGCGAGCTCGCGCAGGTCATCCGGTGTCAGCGCCGGGCCCGCCGGCAACAGCGCAGTCAGCTCCATCAGCAACTCCGGTGAAAGCGAGCGCCACACCGCAGGCACCAGGGTTTGCCAGTGCTCCCCCAGGCGGGCCTGAACTCGCTCAGTCAGACTGGTGCCGGCGTCGCTGAGACCGCTGAGCATCTGCACCGCGAACTCGCCGCTGCTGGCTTCCCGCTGCAAGCCCAGACGCACAACAGACAACCCGCATTGCTGCCAGAACGCCACTAAGTCAGGGCTGGCGCCAAAGCTGGTGCCAAGGGCATCCAGGCCCACGCTTTTTGCATGGCAGCGAGCGCTGGCAACCAACTGCTGCCCCAGGCCACGGCGTCGCTCCCGGTCGCTGACAGCGATACGTACAATACGCCCCATCGACAAGGTTGCCGCTTCTGCAAATCCGCTGTGGTTTGCCAGGGATTGCGGCAGCATGTGCCCTCGCACACGGCGTTTGCCCTGCATAACCTGTTCAGCGAGAGCTTTGGAAAAATTGCCTTCCAGGGTCATCCAGAGCACACCGACCACCTGGTTGCTACGGCGCGCCAGCCAAGTGGTGGCCTGAGGGTCATCCAGCCATTGCCGCAGATCCCCCGGAGTGGTTCGATAATGCGCATCCACCAGCAGCCCAAACGCGGCATCCAGATCCGCTTCGGTGCCGTCAGCTGGATTCCATTGTTCGATGCGGTAATCACCGGCCTCTTTGCAGGTCTCTATAACGGTCTCTCCATCGGCCCCGGATTGCCCGGCTTTCAACAAGAACAGGCGGTTTATCAATCGTTCCAGCGGATCGCCAGAGGCCCATCGAATGGGCTGTTCAAGACGCAGGGATTGCCAGTTCGGGGTATGTTCTTCCAGCACCTGCCGGAAACGGATGGTAAAGCCCCGCCCCGAGCCCTCGTAACCATGAACGGTTGAGGCAAATACCACCCGTGGCCAGCCCAACAATACATTTTTCAATAACGGCGCCGGGATGGCCGCAGCTTCGTCCACCAACACCAGCTCTGCCGATGGTCGGGTTCGCAGCAGTTCATCAATGGCATAAAACCTCAGGCTACAGCCATTGAGAAGGCGAACCTCGTGATCGGTTTCAGTCGCAACCCGATCCGCAACAGCTGCATCTATGGCGTGCCGGAACAGCGTACGGACTGCGTCCGGCGAAGGCGCCGTCACGGCAATGTGTTGGCGACCGGCGTTCAACAACCTGGCTGCAGCGATGCCCAGTGCCGCAGATTTGCCCCGGCCCCGGTCAGCGGTTATAACCAGCGGCCGGCGTCGTCGTCCCAGCCCGCATCGCACAACCTCTTCGATAGCCCGGTTCTGGTCCGATGTGGCAGCGACCTGAAAGCTGCCAGGAACAGCAGACGTGGGCTTCAGACCAGAGCATTGACCTGTAACCGTATTGATCCGGATCGCATCAGGATCTGCCATTATTATCCCGGCCATTCTCCGGGCAAAGGCGTGAGCCCAGGCATCTGTCAGCGCTGTCCGGGCGTAATCCGGGTCGTCAAACTGGTGCCACTCTGGCAACGGCGGCATCAGCCAGAACCACAGCCCGCCCGCTATCAATGTGCCTGACAATGCCGCCAGGCTGTCCGGCGGGTTGCCCTGCCAGCCGTCCCATACCAACAGATCGGTTTCCCGGCCCAGCCATTGACGACCGTTATGTGGCTTGATGATGGCCAGCGCTGGTTGCGGGCAATCTTCAGGCTGCCCGCTCCAAACACCCGCAGACCAGGATAGCGCTGGCAGATTTCGCACCAGCCAGGCCAGAGAGGAAGCCCGGTCGCCCTCCAGTAACACCAGTTGCCTGTGGCCGACCTGATGCAACGATGTCTGCATTCGCGGCCAGTCCACTGGCTGTGACGGCTCCGGCACGGTTTTCAGCTCAAGTCGATAGCATGGCGCTTGAGGTCATCCAGCGCGCAGTGCTTAAGGGCTTTGAGATGGGTCGACCGGAGCTTCACCTTGGGCGCACTGTCGGCCTCGTTGGCTTCGTGCCAGCGGGCGGCACACAGGCACCAGGAATCACCGTCTTTCAGCCCGGGAAAACCAAACTCCGGGCGCGGTGTACTGAGGTCATTGCCCTGGGCTTTGGAAAAAGCCAGAAAGCGATCCGTGACCACAGCACAGACCACATGCAGGCCCAGATCGTCCGGACCGGTGTTGCAGCAGCCGTCGCGGTAGAATCCGGTCTTGGGCTCTGAGCCACAGGACTCCAGTACCTCACCCAGTACATTAACAGCTTCGGCTTGTGAGATTGCCATGAGTATTCTCCAGTCAGGGAACGGATTTGTGGGTTTGAATTCCGGCCCATTATGGTCGACGGGTGACGGAGACGCCAATTGGCCATTACAATAGCGCCATGCCCACTGACCTGCCCGACTTTCTCACCGACGAACAGCGCGCCATCATCACCGCCGGCTATGAGCACGCTGTCATCACGGCGGTGGCGGGCAGCGGCAAAACCTCTACCCTGGCCTGGCGTATCCGATATTTATTGGAGCAGGGCCACGACCCGGCCCGAATGTTAGTGCTGATGTTCAATCGCAGCGCACGCCAGGATTTCGAATCCAAGCTGCAGGCAATCAGTCGGGATTCCGGCCTCGCACTGCCGGAGGTTCGCACCTATCACGCTATGGGCCTGCGGCTGTATCGCCGCTTTATCAAAGAGGGTTACTTACCGGCCTTTTCGGAGACGATCCTGACCGAGCAGGAGATTAACTTCCAGGTCTGGATGCTGACCCGGCGGCTGGCCCCGGAAGACTTGCAGGATGAGATCAAACGCAACAAGAAAGACTTTGTGGAGACCGCGGCCAACTTTATTGACCGGGTAAAAACCACCCTGTCGCCGGCCGAAATTGTGTTTGAAGAGCAGGGCTTTAACGAGCGCCATCGATACCTGGTAGACCTGTTCCACAGCTTTGAGCAATGGCGTAAATCCGAAAGCCGCATCAGTTTTTCCGACATGCTCTACGAGCCCGTCATGGCGATACACCAGAACCCGCCCCTGCAGCAGCTGGTGGGCAACAAAATGGACCTGATCCTGGTGGACGAGTATCAGGACACCAACGAAATACAGCACCTGCTATTGCGTTATGTCGCCGGTGATCGCGCCCGGGTAACGGTGGTGGGTGACCCGGACCAGACTATTTACGAATTCCGGGGCGCCAAGCCGGAGTTCATCCTCACCCGCTTCAGCGACGAGTTTGAAAGCCCGCTTGAGCAGACCCTTAGCTTCACCTTCCGCTACGGTCACCGGGTCGCGCTGCTGGCCAACCACCTGATCAGCCACAATACCGGCCGCAAGGACGTGCTTTGTCACTCCCACCCCAGTACACCTGCGACTACCGTGCAGCTTCACGAATGTGCCAGCGACAGCGACGCGGTGATTAGCCTGCTGCAGCACTCAGCACCGGAGGCGCTTGCGGATATCGCCATCCTGTTCCGGGTCTGGAGCCAGAGCGTGCCTATCGAACTACGCCTGCTCGCCCGGCAGATTCCCTATCGCATTGATGCCGGCAAAGGTGCCTTGTACAGCCGCGAAGTAGACGCCATAACCAGCCTGTTGCTGGTGGTGACTGGCGCGATCGGTCAGACACCGGAAGCCGACCGCCAGAATATCGCCCGACAGTTATTGCGATTTCCCCACGTCGGTCTGAAAGAGCCGGAACTCAACCACCTTGCCCAGTTTCTGGCCGGCTTTGGTGAAGGTTGGGGCGAGCGCCTGTTGGCCATGGATTTCGAGGCTTTGTCACCAATGGCGGGCCGCAAGTTGCGGAAACTGGGCGAAATATTAGTAGCGCTGACTCGCTTCCGGGGCAAAGTGTCGGAACTGATCCGTCAATATGCCGACAAAACCGAACTGTTCGACGGTATCCGCAGCCTGGCACTGACCCATGAAACCGCTGATGAGCGCATCGATACCATAACCGGGTTCCAACGTTATCTGGACAGTCTCGATGTCGGCGCCGACGAAGCCCTTGCGCACCTGCGGACGCTGAAAAAACAGGCCCGGAACAGTCGCAATGAAGGCGTTTTACTGTCTACCATTCACCGCACCAAAGGTCTGGAATGGCAAGTCGTCATTCTGCCAGGGCTTCAGGAGAAATATCTGCCATACAGCCCGCGACAAGCTGAAGATCACCGGGCTTTCATCGAGAGCGAGCGGCGCCTGTTATATGTCGCCATGACCCGCACCCGCTATCAGCTTCATTTACTCACCCGACCGGGAAGCTCTCGTCCTGTGATGGATGCCGACCAGACTCCGAGCCGGTTTATTGGCGAGCTTTGCATCACTTTGTCCGAGTCCCTGGGTCGTTATTTCGATGAGCACAGCAAAGGTGAAATCAACGGCAACGAACACCGCGATGCACAGTATACATTGTCCCTGGCCTGCCCCCTGTCGCCGGTCAGCATTCGCTATGCCGCTCGCGAGGGCATTCAGCTGCAATCGGAATACGCCGGAGCGGAGGTTTCGACCAGTGCACCGCTCTGGGCCCAGCCTCGTCTCA
>JBBQMX010000092.1:0-6956 GCA_038329375.1 Pseudomonadales bacterium
ATCAGCTTTTCAAAGTTAACCCCATCAGGCAGGAACAAGGGCAGCATCACGGATGCCATGAACAGTACAGTAATCAACGGTACGGCTCGCCAGACTTCAATGAAAACCACGCACAGGCCGCGGATGATCGGCATGTCTGAGCGACGTCCAAGTGCCAGTACGGTCCCTATGGGCAATGCAGCGAGAATCCCCACGTAGGCGATGATCAACGTCAACATCAGGCCGCCCCATCTGCTGCTCTGGACCTCTGCGAGACCAAACCAACCACCGGGGAGCAGGATGTATCCGATCAGCGGCAGGCCGGTCAGCCCGAAGATGCCGAACCATTTACGGCCCGGAAAGCGTTCGATGAACTGGGGCACGAAGGCCACAGCCAACAAACCGAACATGATATCAACGCGCCATTGCAGGGCATCGGGATAAAACCCGTAAATAAAGAAGTTAAGCCGCTGACCGATAAACAGCCAGCAAGCACCTTCACCACTGCAATCAGCGGCGCTTTCGCCGGTGAACGTGGCTTCAAGAAACACCCAGTTCAGCAGCGGCCCTGCACTCGTGACCACCAGATAAGCGGCCACCAGTGTCAGCACAATGTTGTACCAGGTGGAGAACAGATTTTTACGCACCCAGCCAATTACGCCGATTTCCTGCCGGGGCGGTAATTCCGATGGAAGAGTCATCATCGCTCCTGCAGCGCTACGGCGCGGTTGTAGATGTTCATGAGAGCCGAAATGGTCAGGCTGAGGGTGAGATAAACGGCCATGGTAATGGCTACCACTTCAACCGCTTGTCCGGTCTGGTTCAGGGTGGTGCCCATAAATACCGATACCAGGTCGGGGTAAGCGATCGCGGTTGCCAGCGACGAGTTTTTAACCAGGTTCAGATATTGGCTGGTCAGAGGCGGAATAATGACCCGCATGGCTTGTGGAATGACGACCAATCGCAAGGTGAAACTGGATTTCAGGCCAAGCGCGCTGGCGGCTTCTGTCTGGCCTTGACTGACCGCCAGAATGCCGGACCGGACAATTTCAGCAATAAAACTAGCGGTATAGAGCGACAGCGCTATCCAGAGCGCTGCAAGCTCCGGCAGGATTGAGGCACCACCGGTAAAGTTAAAGCCGGTCAGCGATGGCATCTCCCAAATCAGGGGGCCGCCTGTGAGGACAAATACCAGCACCGGTAGCGCGACGATCAGTCCCAGCCCTACCCGGAACGCGGGAAATAGCTGACCGGTTTTGAGCTGGCGTTTTTTCGCCCAACGGTGAATGAGAACTGTCGCTATGATACCGGCGATCAGAGCCGCTATTACCCAGCCAAAACCGGTCTCTGCCGCAGCCGTCGGGAAGTAAAGGCCGCGATTACTCAGAAACAGCATGTCAGCCACATCGATACTTTGACGCGGGCTGGGAAGACTTTGCAGTACCGCAAAGTACCAGAAGAAAATTTGCAGTAGCAGCGGAATATTACGGATGGTTTCAACGTAAACCAGCGCCAGTTTGGCAATCAGCCAGTTACTGGAGAGTCGTGCCACACCGACGGTAAAACCGATGATTGTCGCCGCCACAACACCCATGGCTGAGACCAGCAAGGTATTGAGCAGACCCACCCAGAAGGTGCGACCGTAGGTCATGGTGGAGTCGTAGGGGATCAGGCTCATAATAATGCCGAAGCCCGAAGTCTGATCAAGGAAGCCGAAACCGGTACTGATACCGCGGCTTTCCATATTGCTCAGGGTGTTCTGGACCAGTGTCCAGCCAAACCAGAAGACGGCTGCCAGGGCGATGGTCTGAAAGACGATCGTCCGTATCCTGGGGTCATTCCAGGGTTTTGGACGCGTGCGTGCAGGAGTCATATTGGATTCGTTCATGGAGAAACCCGAACTACGCCCCTGGTTATCAGGGGCAACTGAACGTCAAACATTCCGGCCACCTCAGTGACCGGAATGTCGTGGCTATCGGGTATTAACGTACCGGTGGCGCGTACATGATACCGCCGTCATTCCACAAGGCATTCAGACCACGATCCAGCCCGAGCGGGGTGTCAGGTCCGACGTTGCGGTTGTACATTTCGCCATAATTACCAACGGTCTGGATGATCCGTAAACCGAAGTCCGCCGGCACCCCGAGCTTCTCACCCATGTCCCCGGTGGTACCGAGCAGACGCTGGACTTCCGGATTTTCGGATGATTTCATATCCACGACATTATCCTGGGTGATGCCCAGTTCTTCGGCGTTGATCTGTACATACAGAGCCCATTTCACAATATTGAACCATTGATCATCGCCCTGGCGAACGACGGGGCCAAGAGGCTCCTTGGAAATAATGTTCGGCAGAATAACAGCGCTGTTGGGGTCTTCCAGTTTGCTGCGCAGGGCGGCCAGCTGTGAGCGGTCGGAGGTCAGAACGTCACAACGGCCGGCGGCGAAACCGCTGACGGTCTGTTCGGAAGTATCAAATACCAGAGGGTTGAATTTCATGCCCTTGGTGCGGAAATAGTCAGCCAGGTTCAGCTCAGTGGTGGTACCGGCCTGAATACACACAGTTGCACCGTCCAGCTGCTCGGCATTGTCCACGCCTAACTCTTTGCGAACCAGAAAACCCTGGCCGTCATAGTAATTGGTGCCTGTAAAGTTGAGGCCCAGAGAGGTATCGCGAGTCAGAGTCCAAGTGGTGTTACGGGAGAGCACGTCGATTTCACCAGACTGCAACGCAGTAAAGCGCTCTTTCGCCGTCAGCGGCGTAAACTCGACCTTGTCCGCACTGCCAAAGACCGCGGCTGCGACAGCGCGACAGGTATCCACATCAATACCGGTCCAGTTGCCCTTATCGTCGGGCTGGGAGAAACCCGGCAAACCGGAGGTTACACCACACTGCACATGGCCTCTTGATTTAACGTCATCCAGGGTCGCGGCCTGGACACTGCCTGCCATCAGGGTGCCTGCGAGAGTTGCCGCAACGGCGACAAGTGAGAGTTGTTTCTTCATTATAGTAAGTCTCCGAAGTTTCGGTTAGGTACACAGCCACTGCGTCTTAGCAAGGCGTAAGCCAGGCTGCATAACATACTGATTATTATTGGAATAAAGTTACTTCTCTGAGAGCGGTCGTTTAATTTGGTGCACTTTTCCTCAAAATCGACCTTGATTAGTGCGTTCAGGCCAGACTTTGGTGCATTGTTTGCGGACCGCAACCTCAGAAGCACAGCGTGCCTTTCATAAGGACTTCGCTTTCAATAGTAGTCGATGAATTTACGAATGCTCACAATTTACGACTTAAGTAGAGGGGGCTGCACTGTAAGCGCTCTGTGCGGGCCATTGAGCTGGCCCGCCAACTCGGGCCGGACCATGGCGAAGAATAATACCGCTACCGCAAAAGCAAACGCAAACGCAGGCTATAGCATGCAGAATGATGAGCCGGTATTTCCTGAGTTCCGCCGGTATGTTTTTCCTGTGGTCATTGGTTCAGGAGTACGAAAGCCGCTAACTGTGCGGATCTTCGACGTATTATCCCTGATCTGATACAACCTTATGCGCACTCGCTTCGTACAAGGCTCCGGAAAGGGGCTTTTGTCACGATTTCATAAAGTTTGCCTCGGGCCTGTAACGCTCGGGCGCATCATGTGTCTATCATGCACCCGTAGACAAACTCATTCGTTCAGGTGAATCCATGAATTATAAGAAACTGGTCATCATCGCGCTTATCGCTGTTCTGGTTGGCGTTTTTATTGCATTTGATGGCCCCGGCTTACTGACGCTTGAAAATCTCCAGAGCCGTCAGGCAGAAATAAGCCAATGGATATCCAGCAACGCCACTACCGCCATCCTCGGTTTTATGTTGGTGTATGTGGCCGTCACCGCTTTGTCTCTGCCAGGCGCAACCATAATGACCCTGGCCGGCGGTGCGTTTTTTGGCAACCTTTACGGGCTGGCGGCGGTGTCGGTAGCCTCCACTCTGGGCGCCTCGCTGGCGTTTCTGGCGGCCCGGTTCCTGCTGCGCGACACCCTCAAGAGCCGGTATCGCGAAACCGTTGCCCGCATGGACAAAGGTATCGAGAAAGACGGTGCGTTCTACCTCGCCACGCTGCGATTGGTGCCGGTTTTTCCGTTCTTCCTGATCAACCTCACCATGGGTCTGACCAGCATGAAACTGCTGACCTACATGGCGGTGAGTTGGATCGCAATGTTGCCGGGTACCTTCGTATATGTGAACGCAGGCACCCAACTGGCCCAGATCGAATCCGTAGGAGACATCGCATCACCTGGTTTACTGCTGTCCTTCGCCCTGCTCGGTCTGTTCCCGCTGATCGCCAAGTTTGTGGTCGGTTTTATCCGGCGTCGCAAAGTCTACAAAGGCTTCAGCAAGCCCGAAACCTTTGATTACAACCTGCTGGTGATTGGCGGCGGCTCCGCCGGACTGGTGTCGGCCTACATTGCGGCGGCGGTAAAAGCAAAAGTTGTGCTGATCGAAAAGCACAAGATGGGGGGAGACTGCCTTAATACCGGCTGTGTGCCATCCAAGGCGCTGATCCGGTCTGCCAAAGCGGCCGACACATTGCGCCATGCGGATCGGTACGGGCTGGAGTCGGTTCCGGTCAACAGCTCCTTTGCTAACATCATGGGTCGGGTCAAACGCATCATCGCAGAAATAGAACCTCATGATTCACCGGAGCGTTACCGTAAACTGGGGGTAGATTGCGTCTTCGGTGAAGCCCGCTTCGTATCGCCCTGGGAGGTTGAGGTGCAGGGTAATGACGGCAAAACCCAGCGTTTGACGGCCCGCAGCATCGTGATCGCTACCGGTGGCAAACCGGCAATGCCGCCGATTCCGGGGCTGGCGGACATGGAACCACTGACCTCAGAAAATCTGTGGTCACTGAATCAGCAACCGGAACGGCTGCTGATTCTGGGCGGTGGCCCGATTGGCTCGGAGCTGGCGGAGGCGTTTGCGCGGCTGGGTTCGAAGGTAATCCAGGTGGAAATGGATTCACGGCTGCTGGCAAAAGAAGACAGCGAGGTATCCGCCCTGATGCTTGAGCAGTTCCAGCGCGAAGGCATAGATGTACGGCTTAACCACAAAGCTGCCGAATTCCGCATCGAGGACGACGAGAAGGTCGCCTATTGTGAGCACAACGGCGAACGCGTGCGAATCCCCTTTGACCAGGTATTGGTTGCCGTCGGCCGGAGCGGCAATACCCAGGGCCTGGGTCTGGACGTCCTGGGCATTGAGCCGGAACGAAATGGCACTCTGATGGTCGAAGACGACCTCAGCCTGAGGTACCCGAATATTTTTGCCTGCGGTGATGTGGCTGGCCCGTATCAGTTCACCCACGCAGCGGCCCATCAAGCCTGGTATGCAGCGGTGAACGGACTGTTCGGCCAGTTCAAGCGCTTTAAGGTCGATTACCGCGTTATGCCCTGGGTTACCTTTACCTCGCCGGAAGTGGCGCGGGTCGGATTGAGTGAAGCTGAAGCGAAAGCCAAAGGCGTGGCGTATGAAGTCACCCGTTACGGTCTGGATGATCTGGACCGGGCGATTACTGAAAGCGAAAATTATGGCTTCATCAAAGTGTTAACATCCCCTGGCAAGGACAAGATACTTGGAGCGGTGGTCGTCGGATCCCACGCCGGAGAGATACTCTCAGAGTTTACCCTGGCGATGAAGCACGGCCTGGGAATGAACAAGATTCTGGGCACGATTCACCCTTACCCGACCTGGAACGAGTCGGCGAAAGCCGCTGCTGGGGAATGGAAGCGGGCACATGCACCCCAGGGCATCCTGAAATTGCTGGAAAAACTCCACGGCTGGCGTCGCGGCAAGGGCAAGACACCACAATCAGAAATCGCAGAGCAGCGTCTGTAGGCTGAAAACTCAGCGGTCGTGACACATGTTATGGGAACAACGGAGTACGTATGGCTGTAAATGAAAACACGGCGCGGCGAATACCGGCGGCGGAGGTGATCACTCCCCGGGCGGTTGATAGCTGGACCCACACCCGCAACGGCGACCCGCGTGGCTATATCGATGCCGACCGCCTCAAGGAGCTGTGGATCCACACCGGCACCGCTTGCAATCTGGCCTGCCCGTTCTGCCTGGAAGGGTCTCACCCGGGCGACGGTCGCATTCCAGGCATGAAGCTGAGCGATGTGAAGCCGTTTATCCACGAAGCCCTGGAGATGGGCGTGGAGCAACTCTCGTTCACCGGCGGCGAGCCTTTCGTGATCAGGGATTTCGTCAATATCCTGGATTACGCCAGTCAGCACCGGCCCTGCTTTGTGTTGACTAACGCCACCGATCCATTGCTCAAGCGCACCCATCAGGTATTACCGCTGCTGAAAAACCGCTACCCGATTCATTTCCGGGTCAGTCTCGATTACCCCGATACTGCTCGACACGATGTCGATCGGGGCAAAGGAAGCTTCGTTAAAGCGCTGGAGGGCATCCGCTGGTTGCACCAGCAAGGCTTCCAGGTTTCTATTGCCCGACAGACCGATGATGACGAAGTAGTGGCTGACGTGGAATCGGCTTTTCGCGCAATCTTCCGCGAATGGGGTATTCCTGAGAATCTGGCGTTCACCTCCTTCCCGGACCTCGGTACACCGGGCTCCGAAGACGGCAGCCCGGAAATCACCGAAAACTGCATGGAAAAGTATCCCACCAAGGATGCCCGCTCTCACTTTATGTGTACTTATACGCGCATGTTGGTGAAAAAAGGTGACCAGGTTCGGGTTTATGCCTGTACGTTGGTGGACGATGATCCGGAATACGACCTTGGCGGAACGCTCACGGAAAGCATGGATGAACGCATCATGTTGCGGCATCACCGGTGTTTTTCCTGCTACCGATTCGGGGCCAGTTGTTCGGCGCCTGGCTGAACTGCGATAGCTTTGAGCTGGGAGTGGGCGAATTGCGAGGTAGTGCGTTTGGAAACACGCCCGTAAATATGTCTCTGTAGGGCTCGG
>JBBQMX010000093.1:0-6951 GCA_038329375.1 Pseudomonadales bacterium
GCGGCACCTTCGCCAACGTCCGCATCCGGAACGAGATGCTGGATGGCGTAGAAGGCGGCATGACCCGGCATGTGCCGAGCGGCGAAGAAATGCCTATTTTCGATGCGGCCATGAAGTATCAGAAGGACGATACCCCGTTGGTGGTGATTGCCGGTAAGGAGTACGGTACCGGCTCCAGCCGTCACTGGGCCGCTAAAGGCACCCGTTTGCTGGGCGTAAGGGCCGTGGTGGCAGAATCCTACGAGCGGATTCACCGGTCCAACCTGATTGGCATGGGCGTGATGCCGCTGCAATTCCAGGACGGCGCCAGTCGTAAATCCCTGAAGCTGACCGGCGAAGAAACCATCAGCATCACAGGTTTATCTGGCGACGTTCAGCCCGGAGCAACACTGGAAATGACGGTGACTTACCCTGACGGCAGAACTGAAACCTGCACACTGAAGTCACGCATCGATACCGCTAATGAAGCGACTTACTTCAAACACGGTGGCATCCTGCACTACGTGCTTCGGGAGATGATCAAGGCAGCATAAACGCAGTGATCCTTTTGCCCTGAGGCGGGGCGTGACATAAGCTGTGAGCTCGAACAGGGGGTTGGAGAAGTCCCCTGTTTTTCTTGTGACGGTTTGGCTTTCATGCGAGGCTTCAAAGCCGATCGTGTCTGTATTTGAGGTGTTCTTATGTCGTCTGCTCTAAGCCGTGACGAACTCAAGGCAAAGCTGAATCTGGAAACGTCCAGCATCTGCTGGCGGGATCTGCAGACCTATTATGCCCGTGGTCATGTGGTTCGGGTGTCGCCCGAACTTGATTTGCTGGACGTTGCGCTGGAGCTTACCGCTGACAACAAGAGCCAGTTTGAGCATTGGATGACAGCGGACCAGGTAGGGGATGTGCCCCCACCGTTGGCGCAAGCCTGGTACGACCGCGATGTTGAGCTCTGGGCGGTGGTCGTTGCTCCCTGGGTGTTGGTTCAGGACAGAACCAGCGACGCCTTGCATTAATCCGGAACCAAAGAAGCCCTGATGAAGCTGCATTATTTTCACGGGCGTGGCCCGCTACGCGAACTGGTATTAACCCGTCGGGACCGGCGCGTAGAGTTGCACGTAAAAAACGTTGGTGGTGAGATCTGGGCGTTGGTCGCTATGAGTGGCTCTGACGAGCGCCAACCTGAGCGCCATCGGTGTCAGGGCCCTTACCGCAGTGCTGTTCAGGCCGAGGCCGCGTTGCGCGGAGTTGCGGGAGCCTTGCTCGGGGAAAGTTACGAAGCACAGCCGGGCGAGCATGCGGTCTGGTCCGTCTCCGCCCAGCGGCTTGCCCGCACCATACGGAAGGACAGGGATGCCAATGCCGGCGATTATCAGTTTGATCCGGACCAGCACGAACCCATCGGCTAAGGCTTACTTTTAACACCTTCTCTACTATTGCTCCGAGGTTTCAATGCTAACCGGTGCCCTGCTGATTCTTGTGCCGTTGTTTGTGGGCTTTGCCATCGCGCTTGAAAACCGCAACGTCATGACCGCGATACATCACAGTGTGGATGTGCTGGTCTACTTCATCCTGGGCCTGCTCGGCCTCGGGCTTGGTCAGATGGAAGGTCTCTGGGGCCAGTTGGGTGGCATGGCCATGCCGGTGCTGGTGCTGACGGCCAGTTTGCTGGCAGCGAATATGGCAGGGCTCTGGGTCTGGCACCGCTGGCAACCGATGGAGATTGAACAGTCGGGCTCCACAGCAAAGGCGAGCTACCAGCGCCTGTTTCTTGCCGCATTAAAGCCTTTAGGCGCTGTAGTTGCGGGTTTGCTCCTTGGGTATTTTCTGCTGCCAGAACTGCCTCTGGTGGAAGATGTGGCGACGTGGGCGCTGATGCTGCTGCTGTTCCTGATTGGCCTTCAGTTGCGTAATGCTGGTCTGTCTTTGCGTCGCCTGCTGCTGAACCGCCAGGGCATGGGGATTGCCCTCAGCCTGGCACTCAGCTCCCTGGTGGCCGGGGTGCTGGTTATACCGCTGCTTGCACTTCCGTGGCATGACACTCTCGCCCTGGCCTCGGGTTTTGGCTGGTATTCGCTGTCGGGCATCGTGGTAGGGGAAGCTCTGGGCCCGACCTGGGGCGGGGTCGCCTTTCTTAATGATATGTTGCGGGAAATTATTGCACTGGCGATTATCCCGCTGATTATCAGCCAACGACCGGCCATGGCGATTGGTTATGGCGGTGCCACCGCCATGGACTTCACCTTGCCAATAATCCGCAGCAGCGGCGGGCTGGCCTGTGTGCCGGTCGCCATTGCCTCGGGTTTCGTGCTGTCGTTTATTTCGCCGGTGCTGATGGGTTTGTTTCTGTCTCTTGGCTAGACATCTGCGCGATCAGTGCTCAATAAACTTCTACCGCGCAGACTCATGTTCCGCGCATTTTCAGAGGGCCACAGTGTATCTGCGCTAAGCGATGCAGCATTCATTATCCGTTTTGTTCCGTCTGCTTTTTTATAATCTTGAGTTAAAGTCAGCGCAATTGTGGAAGGCAATCGTGACAATGGAGCAATTTTTAACAAGCATTGGCCAAAATCTGTGTAACGCAGGGCGCGCCATTGTTCTAATCTTTCCCAGTAAGGCCTCCGGATGAATCCATGAGGCAGATTCAGGCTGGCCAGATAGGGCCAGCCATGATTCTCCTGTAAAGCAAAGGAATGCAGTCCATGTCGACTCTTCAACGTCGTAGTGTCGCCCATTTGTCTGGGCAGTTTTACCCTGTCCGTCTGTTAACCCTGCTGCTGGCCACGTTCAGCACTGCCGCAGTGGCCGAGGTCCCTCAAGTCTGCCAGGACAAATTCCTGGACAATGACGCGATTCCGGGACGGGAGAGTTGCCCCTTGCTGGCGGCAACCTCAGAAACGGATCTGAGTAATTTTTTCTGCGACTCCGCTGCTGTCGTTGATGAATACTGTGCCCTGGATGACGAGGGCGAGGGCGGCGACCCGAGTGAAGAAGATCAGGAACAAGCAGCCAACGCTGGTGACCCGGCGGAATGCAATGGCGGCGACACGGCAGAAGGCAACCCGATCAACATCGGTACCGGCAACAAGTACCAGCGCGAACAGGACATCGCCGATTGGAGCTCGTTTGGCGAGCCACTGGTGCGACACTACAACAGCCAGGCCCAGAGCCCGGACGGCAGCCACTGGCAGCATACCTGGCAGCGCCGGCTGGCGGTAGACGGGTTTGAATACCGCAGCGCCAACGGCGACCTGCTGACCCAAGACGACACCCTCGCGCTGGTGCGCCCGGATGGCCGCACGCTGACCTTCTACCGCACCGGTGAGTACGAACTGGCCGCCACGTCGGCCCAGAGCCCGGCCAACATTCCGGCCGTGGGCACGGATCAGTACCCGCTGGAATGGACTGGCAGCGAGTGGCGCTACCGCAACGCGGCCGGCCACCTTGAAGACTACAACGAACAAGGCCAACTGCTGCGGATCACCGACCGCCAGGGTTTCATCCAGACCGTCGAGCGGGACACTGAAGGCCGCGTACAGCGCGTGGTGGACCCGTTCAATCGTGCGCTCACGTTTGCCTATGACAGCGCAGGCCAGCTCGCCTCCGTTACCGATCCGGCCGGCCAGGCTGTGGCCTATGGCTACGACAACGCGAGCCGGTTAACCACCGTCACCGACCGCAACGGTGCCACCCGCACCTATCATTACGGTGAGAACGGCGCGCCGGCAGGCTACCTGACCGGCATCACCGACGAGAACGGCGACCGCTTCGCCAACTGGGCTTACGATGACCAGGGCCGCGCGATTCTCAGCGAACACGCCGGCGGCGCCGAGCGGGTCGAAATTGACTACCGCGACAACAACACCGTCTACGTAACCGACGCCAACGGCGGCGAGCGCACTTACACTCTTGCAACCCTTCGCGCCCGCAAATACGCCGTGCGCATCGACGGCGACGCCTGTGGTAGTTGCGGCACCGCACGTGAGCGCGAATACGACGACCGTGGCCTGCCGACCCGCAAAACTGACCGCAACGGCAACGTGACCACTATGAATTACAATCCGGCCGGCCTTGAGATTTCGCGCACCGAGGCGGTTGGCACCACCGCCGAGCGTACGGTGACCACAGAATGGGACATCGGCCTGCGCCTGCCGCTCACTGTGAACGAACCGGGCCGTCGCACGGACTGGACGTATGACACCCAGGGCCGGGTAATCACCCTCACGGTCACCGACACCACTACCGGCGCGAACCGTACCACCACGTATCAATACCCTTCGAGCAACAACGGCGTTCCCGGCCAACTTGCGGCTATCGATGGGCCACGCACCGACGTGCAAGACACCACTCTGTTTGACTACGACACCCAGGGCAACCGCACTCAACTGACCAACGCCCTGGGCCATATCACCACCCTGGCCGGTCATGACGCCTACGGCCGACCCACCACCGTAACCGACCCTAACGGCCTGGTCACCACCCTGGAATACGACCCCGAAGGCCGGATGGTCAGTGTTAACGAAGGCCAACGGCGCACCACCCTTGCCTACGACGCCGTCGGCAACCTCAAGACAATCACCCGCCCGACCGGGGCCAAGCTGCACTACGAATACGACGCCGCCCACCGCCTCACTGCCATCGCCGACGAAGACGGTGATCGCATTGAATACACGCTGGATATGGCGGGCAACCGAACCGAACAGCGGGTTTCGGCGGCCAGCGGCACCGTCGCCAGAGAACACAGCCAAGCGTTTGATCAGCTCGGCCGCCTGATCCGCTCCGTGGGCGCGCAAGGGCAAACCGCCCAATACCAATACGACAGCAATGACAACCTTACCGAAAACATCGACCCCGCCGGGCAGGGCACCTCCCGGTCGTTTGACGCCCAGGACCGCGTCATCCGCCAAACCGATGCCCTCGGCGGTATGACCACACTGAGTTATGACGACCGCGACCGGGTCACCCAGGTGACCGACCCTAACGGTCAGATTACCTACTACCGTTACAACGGATTCGGAGACCGCACCGAAGTCATCAGCCCGGACGCCGGCACTGATACCTACCGGTTCAACTCGGCCAGCCAGATCGTTGAGGCAACCGACGCCCGGGGACAGACCACCGAATACCGCCGGGATGCCCTCGGCCGGCTGGAGCTGAGCCTCTACCAAAATGGCAGCAGCGCCACCTTTGTCTGGGATCAGGGCACCAATGCGGTTGGCCGCCTGGCCCGGATTGAGGAACAAAGCGGCGTGACCGAATGGGGCTACAACCGCTTCGGCGATCGAATTGAGCGCAAGCAGATCACAGGCAATGTCACTCTTGCCACGACCCACGAATACGACGCGGCAGGCCGCCAGGTGGCCACGGTGTACCCCTCCGGAGCCCGTGTAAGCTACGACTACCAGGCAGACCGGATCGTCGAGTTGGCAGTGAACGGAGAGTCGGTGCTCCAGAATATCCAGTACCAGCCTTTAGGCCCGGTCTCCAGCTGGCAATGGGGGGATGGCGACAGCCACACCCGCACCTATGATCTGGACGGCCAACTGATCGCCCAGGCCATGCCAGGAGGCCAGCGGGTACTTGCCTATAGCCCGGACGGACAGGTGATCGGGATCAACGGCCCGGCCACCGAAGAAATCTACAGTTACGACGCCCTTCGCCGCCTTGCCTACAGCGAGTCAGATGCCGGCCAGTGGGGCTTCACCTACGACGCCAACGGCAACCGCCTGAGCCATGATAACAACGGCGAAACTGAAAGCTACCAATATGCACCAGACAGCAACCGGCTTCAGGCCATGACCGGCACCACCACCGCAAACTATCAGTACGATGCGGCCGGTAACCGGATTGCCGATGGCGAGCACAACTACGGCTACGGTCCCCGCGGTCGCCTCAATACCGTTAATGCCGGAGAAACCGCGGAGTACCGGTACAACGCGCTGGGGCAGAGAATCTACAAACGTACCGCAGCGGGCAGCGCTCCGGATTACCTTGGCCTCGCGGAGGCCGCAGAAGTGCAAGCTGCCAGCCTGCAGAGTGAAGCCGCCGAGCTGCTCAATCAGGCCACCGCCGCGGAACAAGCCGCCGCTGCAGCCAGTGAGGAAGCCAGCACCGCCGACAGCGACCGGCAACAGGCCCTGACTGAAGCCGGACAACAAGCCAGCACCGCCCAGGCGCATCGTCAGAATGCGCAAAGCTGGCAGAGCATCGCCAACCAGTACAACGCCAGTGCCGAAAACGCCCGAGCCAGACTGGTAGAGCCCGCTGGCAATCTCTGGCAATGGTTCCTGAACACGATTTACCGGACGCTGGCTGAGCTCAATCAGCGCATTGCCGGCGCACTCCAAAGCTGGGCGCAGGAAGCTCTGCAAAACGCCGACACTGCAGAAACCCGTGCCGCCGATGCACGGACAATAGCCGAAAACGCCGCCCGCCGCCAAGCCGACGCCGAAGCGCTGGCGAACGCCGAACTCGCCCGAGCCGAAAGCCTTCAACAGCAGGCGTCAGACAAGCAGCAAGCGGCCCATACAAAACTGGCCGAAGCACAAACCTACCTCGACCAGGCAACCGACGCGCCCGAATCCCGCACACAAAGACACTTCGTGTACGGAGCAAACGGCCGCCTGATGGGCGAATACCGGGGCGACGGTAGCACAGAGCAGGAAATCATTCGCCTGGGCACCCTGCCGGTGGCCACCATAGACAGCGCGGGCACCGTGCACTACCTCCACACCGACCACCTCGGCACGCCCCGAGCGGCGACGATCCCCGGTGGAGAAGTCGTGTGGCGCTGGATCTCCAGCCCCTTCGGCGACACCCGCCCGGATGACGATGCGGATGGTGATGGCAACACCTTCACCCTGAACTTGCGCTTTCCGGGACAGTATTATGACGAAGAGACCGGGACGTTCTACAATTACTTCAGGGATTATGATCCTGGGACCGGGCGGTATGTTCAGAGTGATC
>JBBQMX010000094.1:0-6921 GCA_038329375.1 Pseudomonadales bacterium
AATGGGACACAGCAGACATTGTGCCAATCATACTTTTCTTATATTTATCAAATATATAATAATTTATGAGAAAGCCAGGCTTCGAAAAGCATCCGGAATACCGGACGGATATAGCCATCAGTCGTAGTATGCTGTCTGGATATCAAGACATGCGTCCTGAGTTCAGGGCATTTTGGCCAGCTTTTCATAGAGCACTGAACGAGAGATGCCCAGCAGCTTGGCCGCACGGGTCCGGTTACCCCGGCTTGCTACCAGGGCCTCCTCAATGGCCTGCGCCTCTGCATCGGCCAGGGTTTTGGCGAGGGCGCGCACCGGCTGCAACACCAGCGAGGAGACCGGCTGGTGACCGTTATGAGGCAGCACTCTAAAAATAGCGTCGGCGTCCAGCAAACCCCCATCCTCGCCCATGGTAAGGGCGCGCTCCAGCACGTTGCGCAGCTCCCGCACGTTGCCGGGCCAGTCATAACTGCTCAGCGCCGAAACCGCGGCATCGGTGATTTCTCCCCGCAAGTCCAAGCCCTGACAAACGTTCTCGAGAATGGCTTCACAGAGGATGCCCAGGTCCGGCAACCGGTCACGCAACGGGGGAATAGGAATTTCCAATACATTCAGCCGGTAATACAAGTCCGAACGGAAACTGCCCTCGGCTATCATGGCCTCGAGATTCCGACTGGTGGCAGCGATGAGCCTTACGTCCACCTTCTGGACCTTGTTGGAGCCCAGGGGTTCAATTTCGCCCTCCTGCAAAGCCCGCAGCAACTTGGCTTGCAGGGTCAGTGGCATGTCCCCGACTTCGTCGAGAAACAGCGTGCCGCCGTTGGCGAGCTGAAATTTACCTTCCCGGGTACGCCGGTCAGCGCCGGTATAGGCGCCCGGCGCCACCCCGAAGAATTCCGCCTCCAGCAGATTCTCCGGCACGGCTGCGACGTTAACGCCCACAAAGGGCCGGTCGGCACGGCCGGAGACGGTATGGATCGCTTGCGCCAGAACCTCCTTGCCAGTACCGGTTTCACCCAGCAACAGCACCGGCATGTCACGCCCGGCTGCCAGACGCGCCCGACGTTTGACTTCCAGCGCAGCAGGACTGGCGCCAACGAAATCTCCAAGACTGTAACGGGTGCCCCGCACTTGCCGCGCCAGCGCCTTGCGGGCAGCCACCAGGTCCTGGTGCAGTCGCCGGTATTTGCTCACCAGCGGAGTAAGCGGCTGAAGATCATCGTATAACACGAAGGCGACAGCACCAATGACAGCACCGTCATCGTCAAAATAAGGCAGTCGGGTCACTACCAGCTGCTGGGTTTCGTGTTCCATGATATCCAGCAACAGCGGATTGCCAGATTCCACCACTTCCGGCATTCGGGTGTGTGGAATGACGAGCTTAACCGGCTTGCCAATAACGGACTCCGGGTTCTTGACACCCAGCAAAGCAGCGTAGCTGTGATTGATCCAGGTGATGCGAGCTTGCCTGTCTACCGTAATGGCGCCGGCGCTGGCCTGCTCAAACATGGGAAACAGGGCTTCAATAAGGTCTCGGGTAAGACCCGGCTTGTTGCTGGAGGTAAAATGCTGAGTCATGAACGGGTTACCGTTTGGCATCA
Organism: Pseudomonadales bacterium; assembly: GCA_038329375.1. GTDB lineage: Bacteria > Pseudomonadota > Gammaproteobacteria > Pseudomonadales > Oleiphilaceae > Marinobacter. Next base: position 1,599 of record JBBQMX010000094.1, read on the forward strand.
CGTGTTTCATGGAACGCACTCAGTGATGGTCTTACATTCGAAATGATATGACTGCGCGATCCGGCTATCTGGTCACGCCAGTATAGATGATCGCGCAGGTTTAGATGTCAAACAGCATTAATCGGGAATACGCAACTGGTTGCTCTCGAAGACGATAAGGTCTCCACTGGCGGGGTTCGTAGCAACCGGTGGTACATTCGTGACGTCCAGCTCTGGTGTTGGCGTGCCAGCACCTCTTGGCACCGTTCTGACCACTTGACTCGGGGGCAGCTCAGCGCCTGTTTTGAGGTGATCGTACATCAGATCGAGGGCCTGAAAGTAATACCGATGCAGCGGAATGTAACGCTCTTTGAAACCCGGAGCCCCGTTCAGCACGTCCAGGTGTTGGGCGTTCAGCACTTCGTAATAACGCAGCTCACTATCCGCTCCTTCAACCCGCTGGTTCAACCCGTAGTAGGGCCGGGAGGTGTGGTTGATGGGCAGGATGGCGTCCGAACGGCCGGTCACAAAGATCGCGGGCTTGCCCTGCAGGTCGCCGGTAGCACGAATGGCATCAATACCCTCGGCAATACGGGCGGCGTTGTCCGCCTCCGCATCGGTCAGAGGGCCCCCGGTTACCAAGTTTCGGCCCTCCGCCAGCGACCTCAGGCACAGTAATGCGTCCAGCCCGTAATCCACCATTCCACTGCTCTGCGAGCTGCTGACCGGCAGGTTGGTGGGCACGCCTTGAGTTGCGTCATCAAATACCAAATTAATGCCACCGGTCGGTGGTATGCCGTTGCTGAGGCTGAACAGTGCGGCTTCCTGCGCTTCGGTCAGCACCGCGACCTCGCCGGTGCTGCTGTTGGTCGCCGCCAGACTCAGCCCGCAAATTCGGTCTTCCACCCCGAACCGCCCGTAAGCATTGGCGTAAGTCACGGATATGGCCTGTGCCACCGCCAGGCCGAAATGGCTGGGCGCGACCAGATTCTGCTCCGGCTGGATGCCGAAGTCCTCATTCAGGATACGCAGAGCATCTGTTGCCTGGGCATCGACACCGATACCTTCCACGAGTCCCTTTAATCCCAGCGAGTTACAGATATTCTCATTAGTCTGCTGGTCATTGAAGAAAGCGTTGAGAGGTGCATCGTCCTTAATCGCCGGGGCGCGGTTGGCGCAACCCTGATACACCGCCAGCGCAGTGGTGTAATCAAACAGGCTGCGGCTGTGCCCGGTGATCACCGGGCCGGTGCCCTGACGGATGGTAAAGCCGGTATCAACCTCCGGATTCACATTGGGCTCGGATACTGCCAACCCGTCGATCAGGCCTTTGGTGTCCTGTTCAGCTGCACGTACTGAGGCGCCACCACCGTTGGAGACACTGGAAGCAATTACCAGGGTGTTGTCGGGTGTAATGGTCATTCTGCGCCCGTCGTCGCTCTGCTCGCCAAACTGCTCATTCAGGATGTAGAACCCGAACTCGATGGATTGCAGCACATGCTGCCCCCAGTCCGCTTCCGGGTTGGCTTTGGAATGAGCGTGTTTGAAAGCAAACCGATCGGGGAACTGAGCGTTGAACTGGTCACGCTCCGTGGCACCGAGATCGGCCCGAAACTGGCTTGCCACAGACTCGTCATCGGTCACTTGGCCGGTCAGGGTCTGAGCCGTATTCGCTGCCAGATTATGGGAACCGGTACCGCTGCCTTGAACACCCGGACAATGACGGCCTATCTTCTACCGGACCATTCGACGACGCATAACCTCCACCAGATGATTCAGCATATCCTTGGCATCCCCCTCATGAAGCAAGCGGAATTTCTGACGCGATGTGTGCCGGGAGCCTTCATCTTCGGCAGCCACCGAGAGCCCGCCCTGTTGCATATCCATATACTGACAGGCTGCCAGGTGCGCCTTTATTTCGGTATCAATCAACCGGGTCAGCAGGTCGTCGACTTCGGCATTGAAAAAGGGCCGTAACCCATTAACCGCTTTCCGGGCTTCAAGAGCCGCGTTACGGGCCGTAACCCGGGTGTCACCCGTGGGCTCATTGCTTTCCACAGCCCGCAGAAAACTGCCGAGCTTGTCGTGTAGCCCCCAAACCAATGGCCAGATGCTCTCCAATGCAGACTTTTCGAGCAAAAACTGTTCTGCGAGCACCTGATTGCCAGAGTTGCCAGTGTTGCCGACCGTGGGTTCAGATTCATTGAACTGTTGCACCCGGAGCTCATCCATCTCCTGCCACAGCGTCGCTAAACGCTGCTTCAGTTCAAGCTGGGCGGTTGCCTGTCGACGGCTCATTTGCAGTGCTACTACTGCCAGAACCAGTACAATCAGCAGCAAAGCAGCCAGAATAATGCCAATTTGGTTAGTTGGAAAAAAAGCCAGTAACGATTCCAGGTCCATGGAAAGCCCTTGAAGTGACGCCGCGTAGAATCTGAGAGCAGACGCTCCCATCTCCGAAAATAATGATTAGCGTTAGTGTCGCATAAATCACTACGTTTAAGCATTCCATTGGGTTAGTAGCGTAATACTTGGTAATGTCATCAAGGGAAAAATGAATGGCCATCCGGCTCGGCCCGTTCGTCGTAATTCATAACGAAATTAATTATTGAATGGAGATCATCACCCGTGCCAGGACCGCTAACGAAAATCTGCCAACTTATTGCCACAGCATGGATGGGTCTGATGTTATCAGGCTGCGCCAACCACATAAACGCGCCAGACCAGAACATCAGCCTCGAGCGCACCGACTATAGTGTCCAGAAAGACGTGGTGTTTTCACCGCAGGACTGGCCCCAGGCGCTGAAGGCCGATTTGTATCTGCCCGACAGCGACCAAATCCGTCCAGCGGTGCTCATGGTGCACGGCGGCGGCTGGGAGCGACGCTCACGACAAGACATGAACTTGATCGCCGAGCACCTGGCGGAACACGGCTTTGCGGTGATGAACATTGACTTCCGGTTCGCCCCGGAGTTTCAGTTTCCGGCCCAGCTCCACGACCTGCAGATTGCCATGCACTGGTTGCGGGCGAATGCCACTGAACTGAACGTGGACACTCAGCGCATTGGGGGGTTCGGCTTTTCTTCCGGAGCCCATCTGATCAGCCTGCTGGCATTGGTGGCCGGGCAGGGAGGCGAACTCAATGAACCTTATGGCGGGCCACAGACCGGGCCGGTAGCCGTGGTTGCGGGTGGCCTTCCCAGTGATCTCAGAACCTTCGGTTCCGGCAAACTGATTCGCCAGTTCCTTGGTGGCAGCCAGCAAGAGCTACCCGATGTTTACCAGTCCGCCTCACCGGCAGCTCATGTAACAGCCGCAGCGCCGCCCTTCTTCCTGTTTCACGGCGGCATGGACCTGCTGGTGCCCACCGAGCAGTCGCGGAATTTCAGCGCATTACTGGACGGCAAAGGGGTCGAAAACGAACTATACATCATGCACTTGCGGGGCCACATCACCAGCTTTCTTACCAGCGGTAATGCTGTCGATGAAGCGACCGTTTTCCTTGCCCGGCATTTAAACAACCTATGAATACTCATGAGTAACAAAGTGAGCGGACAGGTCTTTCCAAAACCGTACGGATTGGTGAGTCTATTGCTATCTCAGAGACTGACGAACGGCGCCACGGTCAGCAGTAAAATCACCGCAATGGCAAAGCAGACTGCCACCACGGTCGCAGGTCGCTGCCGGAAGCGCTGCCATAGCCCGGGCACCCGGCCCGCCTGCTGGTCCTGCTCAAACGTCAGCCGCTGGTTCTGGAAGCGCTCGCGCTGGTACTCTGCGAGTAGTGCTTTGGCGCGGGCCGCTTCATCCGGATCATGGACCCAGAAGCCGCCCATGCTAATGCCCCACCGACTCGGGGGCGTCTCGTAGTAACGCACCTCATGTGCCTCGAATAATGTCCGGATTTCCTCAGCCTCATCATCGGGTACATGTCGCAGGTTCATCAGGTGGTGGGTCATAGGCGCATCTGGATTGTTTCAAGGCGAAGGCTTTATCCTAGCATCTGTTGATGCTCTTGGCTTGGCAGGGCCGGGACGGATCAGGTTACACTCAGCGGCTAAACCCACGTACAGGACACTTCATGCCCAAGGCAACGCTGACGCTGCTACTGGACTTTGACGACCAGGTGAAAAAGGATCAGGGTCAGACCCCCGCGTTTCTGCACCGTCGCGATCGCAAGTTTGCATTGTCGTGCCAGACCGATGGCCGCCACCCGGGGCCAGTGAACTGGCTGGCGCACCTCCGTGGGTTTAATGGCGAGAAGCTTGCTGGCGGGTCAGACCCCCGCCTGCGAGTCTGGTATCGGGTGAATCTGGCCTTTATCGCCATCGGCATGTTACTGGGCCTGCTGACCATGCTGGGGCTGCTTTTTTACGACGGTAGCGGGCAGATCAACGTCACCGTTATTCTCGGGTTTGTATTACTTCAGGTCGCCCTGGCGGTGCTCACCAGTCTGCAATCCATACTCGGCTGGCGGCCCTGGGGGCGGCTGCCCGATATCATCGCCCGCCGGTCCGGCCGAATATCCAACTCTGGAGCCGTGCTTCGCCAACTGCAACCGCAACTGTCAGCCCGGGCTGCTCATGCCGGTGGCCTCGCATTCGGCGTAAGCGGTTTGCTGACCTTGCTCGGCCTGATCGTGGTGCAGGACCTGGCCTTCGGCTGGAGTACCACGTTAAGCACGGTACCGGAAGCTTTTCATCGGCTGGTTCAGACTCTCGCCTGGCCATGGCACGGACTCTGGGCTGCTGCGGTGCCTTCACCGGAGTTGGTTGCAGACTCCCGCTTCTACCGGATCGAAAGTACCGGGGGCTCAACAGCGCCAGCCCGCTGGGGCGACTGGTGGCCTTTTGTGGCAATGGTGTGGTTGTTCTACATCATCCTGCTGAGGTTCACACTGCTGATGGTGGCAGTGGCACACCTGGAGCTAAGGGCAAGGCGTCTGTTGGCCCGCCACCCCGGTCTCAAAACGCTGCTTTACCGCATGGAGACTCCAGCGCTTGAGACCGGAAATGCGCACTCAGACGCTGCCGACCAGCCCCGGATGGCAACCTCGATCCAAACGCAGCCTCTGCCCAATGCCGGAGTTGCGATTCGCTGGGCCGGCGCGGGGGACCGGGAGTTAGCCAGCTCCCTGATCAGAAGCGAGCCAGCCGTTGTGCTGGCTGCGGGTGGCGCTGCCGCACTGGCCGACGATCACAGTACCCTTCAGCAGGTGAGCTTGTCGTTAGGCTCCGGCGAGCCGGGGGCGGTGCTGATATTGACCCACGCCTGGGAGCCGCCCACCGGTGAGCTGGCGGATTTTCTGTCAGAGGCTTTTCAACGATGGCCCCAAACTACCCGG
>JBBQMX010000095.1:0-6876 GCA_038329375.1 Pseudomonadales bacterium
CGCTTAAACTCGTTCCGGTACGCGGTTGCGGTCAGAGTGACGTCTTCAGTGATATCCGCCAGGTAACGAGCCATGTAACCGGTGTGCTGGGTATCCATATTGTCCAGCTCTGAAGCGAAATAGCGCTGGTCAGGATCGGAGTCAAAGTCCTCGTCAGTCAAGCCGAGATAGGTCTCAAGGCTCAATTCCTCGCTGTAGTTAACTTTCAGGTCCAGCTGCTGGTAAATGTTCGCATCGGCAGCGGTGTTCAGTCGCAGCTTGGCGACAAAGTCCTGCTTGTCAAAACCGGTTTCACGGTCGGATTGACGAATATCCTTGAAGCCGTCGGTTTCCTGCTGGTGGGTTTCAATTAACCCACCAACCTGTTCGCTGCTTGCGCCATACCAGGCATGAACACGTTTGCCGTTGTCTTCCGCCAATTCTGTGGTGAGGTGGCCGCTGGCTTCCTGGGGGATAGGCGTAGAGCGCAGGTTTATCGCTCCGCCCACTGTTGCAGGGCCATAGCGTAGCAAGTCCGGGCCTTTGAGGACTTCAACGCCTGACATCCGGCCGAATGAAGGGAAGTAATAGGCAGCTGGACCGGAGTAGGGCGCAGGAGCAATCAGTACTCCGTCTTCCATAAGGGTGACCTTGCCGCTGCGGCCTGAGCCTGAGCCCCGAATGCCAATGTTCGGACGCAGCCCGTAACCGTCTTCTTCCAGCAGATAAACACCCGGTACTTCCCGTACAACACGATGAACGTCGGTGTATTTCATGGTCTCAAGATCCGCTTCGGTCACAACGTGTGCAGACCCGGGCAGGGCCGAAGCTGATGTCTCGTCACCGATTATTACCAGCTCCTGAAGTTTCTGATCCTGAGCGGTGGCAGTGAATGACGAAGTCGCAACAGCAACGGCGAGTATGTGCCTTGAAAACGGCATGGTCATGGTATCTCCTTGCGGGGGTTGAAATCGTAGGCAATATTACTAATAAGAATCATTTGTATCAACAATAAATTCTCATTCGCAATAAGGAACGATCAAAACAAGGTTGTTAGAGTTTGATTATCAGAGAGCGAGGGTCTTGAATTCCAAGGGTTTACTGGACGTTGAAGAATTGGACGTTAGAGAGTTTTGAAAAGTTGGGCTGGCGGGAGGGAGGATCGGGAAGGCCGGGGGAGTTGCAGCCTGAGCGCAAATGTACAGCTTCTCAGGCTATAATCCTTGTATTACTCCCGCGCAATAGCCCGATAGGCTATATCGTTACGGTAGAAGCTGCCGTTCCAGCTGATTTTCTTTGCCAACTGGTAGGCTCGCTGCTGGGCTTCGGTCACGGTGTTGCCCAGTGCCGTGGCACAGAGGACGCGTCCGCCATTGGTAACGACCTGATTACCATCGAGGCGGGTGCCGGCATGGAAGGCTTTCTCGCCGGCAGTTTCCTGCTCCGGCAGACCGGAAATCACATCTCCTTTGGTATAGCTGGCGGGGTAACCTCCAGCCGCCAGTACGATCCCGACCGCGGCTTGCTCATCCCACTGGCTGCTGCACTGGTCAAGCTTGCCATCAATGGCGGCATCGCAGAGCTCTACCAGGTCGGATTGCATCCGCAGCATAATGGGCTGGGTTTCGGGGTCCCCGAAGCGACAGTTGAACTCAATGACCTTGGGATTTCCTTCGGAATCGATCATCAGCCCGGCATAGAGAAATCCGGTATAGACGTGGTCTTCTTCAGCCATGCCCTTAACGGTGGGGTAGATGATTTCGTTCATGATGCGCTGGTGGACTTCTGCGGTCACCACGGGCGCAGGAGAGTAGGCACCCATGCCGCCGGTATTGGGGCCGGTATCACCGTCACCCACACGCTTGTGATCCTGGGAGGTTGCCATAGCCAACACGTTCTTGCCGTCCACCATAACGATAAAGCTGGCTTCTTCTCCCTCCAGGAATTCTTCAACAACCACCCGGCTGCCAGCCTCGCCGAAGGCATTGTCAGCGAGCATGTCACGGATGGCGTCCTCGGCTTCGGCCAGGGTCATTGCAACGATCACACCCTTACCCGCCGCCAGCCCGTCGGCCTTGACCACAATAGGGGCGCCTTGTTGGCGAACATACGCCAAGGCTTCGTCGACATCGGTAAAGTTGCCGTAGTCTGCGGTGGGAATGGCATGGCGTGCCAGGAAGTTCTTGGTGAAAGCCTTGGAGCCTTCCAGTTGGGAGGCGCCTTTTGAGGGGCCGAACACTCTGAGTCCCCGGCTTTCAAACAGGTCGACAATGCCTTCAACCAAAGGCGCCTCGGGGCCGACAATGGTCAGGCCGACCTGTTGGGAGGTCGCAAAATCCGCCAGTCCGTTCAGATCCATGACATCAATGGCCACGTTTTCAAGCCCTGGCTCAGTGGCAGTCCCGGCATTACCCGGCGCCACGAATACCCGATCCGCCTGGGGCGACTGTGCGACTTTCCAGGCCAGGGCGTGTTCACGGCCGCCATTGCCAATGATCAGAATATTCATGGTGCAGATTCCTTTGATGTATTAATGCCGGAAGTGACGCATGCCGGTGAAGACCATCGCTATGCCGTGTTCGTTCGCCGCATCGATGACTTCCTGGTCACGGATTGAACCTCCGGGCTGAATCACTGCCGTTATGCCTGCGGCGGCGGCGGCGTCGATGCCGTCCCGAAAGGGGAAGAAGGCATCAGACGACATCACCGAGCCCTTGACCTCCAGGCCTTCGTCGGCCGCCTTGATGCCAGCAATGCGGGCACTGTATACACGACTCATCTGGCCGGCTCCAATACCAATGGTGCGGCCCGCACGGGCGTAGACAATGGCATTGGATTTAACGTATTTGGCCACTTCCCAGGCAAACAGAAGGTCGTTCAGCTCCGCCTCGGTAGGCTGCCGGTCGGTCACCACTTTGATGTCTTTCATGGCAACCATGCCGAGGTCCCGATCCTGCACCAGCAGACCACCGGTGACACGTTTGTAATCCATCGAACTGGCACGCTCACCATCAAAATCACCGCAGGCCAGTAGCCGGACGTTCTTTTTGGCAGCAACCAGTTCTGCGGCTTCGGGTGCAATACTCGGAGCAATAATCACCTCGACAAATTGGCGTTCAATGATGGCTTTTGCCGTGTCTGCATCGAGTTCCCGGTTAAACGCGATGATGCCGCCAAAAGCGGAAGTGGGATCGGTGGCAAAGGCGAGGTCATAGGCCTGTCGGATGTCGCTGCCGATCGCGACGCCACAGGGGTTGGCGTGTTTAACGATAACGCAGGCCGGGTCAGCAAACGGCTTTACGCATTCAAGCGCTGCGTCTGTATCGGCAACATTGTTGAATGACAGCGCTTTGCCCTGAATCTGTTTTGCTGTGGCAACACAGGCTTCCTGTGGTTCACGCTCGGTGTAGAAAGCGGCCCGCTGATGAGGGTTTTCACCATAGCGCATATCCTGCACCTTGATGAATTGGGTGTTGAAGGTGCGGGGGAAGTCAGGATTTTGGTTTTCACCGGTACGTCCGCCCAGAAAGTTGGCGATGGCGCCGTCGTAAGCTGCGGTGTGCTCAAAGGCCTTGACGGCGAGGTCGAACCGGGTCTGAAAGCTGACCTGGCCGTCGTTATCTGAAAGCTCCCTGACAATCCGGCTGTAGTCCGAGACATTCACCACAATGGCTACGTCGCTGTGGTTTTTGGCCGCGGCTCTCACCATGGTGGGCCCGCCGATATCGATGTTTTCAATGGCGTTGGCGAGGTCGCAGTCCGGGTCGGCTACGGTGGCCTGGAAGGGGTACAGGTTAACCACCACCATATCGATGGGCGCGATGTCGTGTTTTGCCATGACGGCATCATCCACGCCACGACGCCCGAGAATGCCGCCATGGATCTTCGGGTGCAGGGTTTTGACTCGACCATCCATCATTTCCGGAAAGTCCGTGTAGTCACTGACTTCGGTCACGGCAATCCGGTGTTCTTTGAGCAGCCGGAACGTGCCGCCGGTGGAGAGCAGTTCAATGCCCTGGCCTGATAGCTGGCGAGCGAAGTCAACAATGCCGGTTTTATCAGAAACGCTGATCAATGCGCGACGAACGGGGGTGTTAGCCTGATTTGCCATGGGTCACATTTTCGCTGGGGATTTTCTGGAAAAGTCACTGTGGCATGAGCGGCCGGGGCAGGAGCTTGTTCAGAAAGTCCTTGGGTGATTAAGAATAAAGGCCTCGCAGATGATATCCGGGAGGCCCTACACAGGTCGGGGTGCCAGGATTATAGCAAACCGTATTGCTTGAGTTTCTTGCGCAGGGTGCCGCGATTCAGCCCAAGCATGGTGGAGGCTTTGGTCTGGTTGTTACGGGTGTACTTCATGACCTGCTCGAGCAGGGGCGCTTCCACTTCCGAGAGGACTAACTGGTAAACTTCCGTTACCGGTGCGCCATCGAGTTGAGCCAGATAGTTTTTCAGGGCCACGTCCACGCTGTCCCTCAGGGTAACGGTCTTGCCACTGCTGTTTACTGTCTGCAACTGGTGAATGTCATCACTCTCGGGTTGCGCCATTTTATCATTTGCCAGTGTCTCAGCGGTCATGCTGCAAATACCTCTCCATTTCGTAAACCTTCAAAATACCGTTGAATTTCGTCCTGTTGCTCCCGCGCGTTTTCAATGGCGTTGAAGCGTTTCCTGAACTGGTTGCCTTCATCGTGAGACTGCAGATACCAGCCCACGTGTTTTCTTGCGATTCTGACACCCATGCGTTCGCCGTAAAAATCATGCAAGGCGAGCAGGTGCTCTATCAATATCTGTTCCACTTCCTCCAGCACCGGAGAGATTAACACCTGGCCGGTTTTCAGAAAGTGCAGGATCTCCCGGAAGATCCATGGGCTACCCTGGGCGGCACGACCGATCAACAGGCCGTCGGCACCGGTGTACTTCAATACCCGCGCCGCCTCTTGCGGTGACGTGATGTCGCCATTGGCGAAGACCGGAATACCGACCTGAGACTTCACAGTGGCAATGGTGTCGTATTCAGCCTCTCCCCTGTAAGCATCTGCCCGGGTGCGACCGTGAATTGCCAGAGCCTGTATGCCGGCATCCTCAGCCATCCGGGCAATCAGCGGCGCATTTCGATGGTCGCTGTCCCAACCGGTACGCATCTTCAACGTGACGGGCACGTCGACCGCGGCCACCACGACCATCAGGATCTCCCGAACCAGGCTCTCATCCTTCATCAGGGCTGAGCCCGCTGCCTTGTTGCAAACCTTTTTCGCCGGACACCCCATGTTGATGTCGATAATCTGCGCACCATGGGCGGCGTTAAAACGGGCGGCGTTGGCCAGCATCTCGGGATCACCACCGGCTATCTGCACCGAGCGGGGTTCCGGCTCGCCCGTGTGGTCCAGACGCAAGCGGGATTTTCGGGTATGCCAGAGACTACTGTCAGCGATCACCATTTCCGACACCGCCAGACCAGCGCCAAGACGACGACATAAAAGCCGAAACGGTCGATCTGTCACCCCTGCCATCGGGGCGACAATCAGCGGGTTTGGGAGCGTATAAGGCCCGATTTTAGCCGTCGGTAGCATGGTTCCACGTCTGTGTTACTGGTGAATAATTAACCACCAGATGACTAGGGCCGACAATGATACCGCTGAGACCTGAGGGTTTAAAGAGGTATATCAGTGAAAAAGTTGATTATTTTTCGAGCTTTTTGATTGACTTTTGCGCTACCCGGCCACTTCATTAATACACAGTAAGTTATTACTTACTGTGTATTGGGCTGAAACGAGATGTTGTAGTTTACTGCGTCCCTGCCCGGATCACGAATGGTAATGGCTATTCGCACCGGGGTGTTTGGTGGCATTGCCGATAAGTCCCGGGCATCCCCCGCTAGATATTCCTTCGGCGCAAACAGACTTTGGGCCACGACGTCCCCGTTCAGATTCGAAAAGGTCAGGCCGATCGCGGGGAAGGGTTGCTCGAATTCCGCATCGTTCAGGATAACGGCGTCTACAATGAGAGAGTTGCGGTCTTCCGGGGCCGTTCGGACCACGAGTTTCCGGCTTTGGATACGGTCGACGGCAACCAGAGGTTTGAGCTCGCAGCCAGCGAGTTCGCAGCCTTTCTCGTAAAATGGCCGCAGTTCCGGAATGCTGGACAGGCGATCAAACTGGAAATAGACCGCCTGGGATACCAGCCCGCCGATCAGGCCGATGATGAGTAAAAACCACACAGTTTTACTGAGCCAGCCCCGGGAAGCCTGCTGTCGCACCGCAATGGGTTCATGAGCAAGACCGTAATAGGGATTGCCGGCAGATGTCGGCTCGGCTTTCAGGTCGTCGTCACTGAGCTCCGGCCAGCCGGTATCGTCTTCACGTGAGGCGCCGGTTGCAGAAGCGTTGTAGGGAACGGCAGCCTCTGCACCCGCGGCCTCATGACCTGGCCCGTAAGCGGAGAGCTCAGAGTGTGGCTGCTGAGGTTGCTGACTGGTTGTTCTATTCCATTCCGGTTTTGTGGCAGCCGGAATATTTGGCGATGGTGGCTCTGGCTCGGCTGTCGGCGGTCGCTCATTCACAGTTTTTCCGGTGGGCGTGATTTCCTCGAACAGCATCTTTTCCGCCCAGCTTTCATCCACTGACCGGGATTCGGTGTTCTCATCATCATCGGCGTCAAAGCTGGCGGGATCGGTTTCATCAAATGACCGGAAACTGTCACTGAGTTCATCATCGGAGAAGGTGAGGCGGGTACCGGCGTAAGCGCCTTCGGCGGCGTCCTCGTCGGGATTGTCCTGAAAGACAAAGTTGTCTTCTGAAGACAGACTGCTTGATTCACCAGCGCCGGTGTCGGGGTCTGCTTTGTCCCCGGATGCCGGCACCTGTGCGGATTCCTGACGGTTTTCAAGGGCATTGA
>JBBQMX010000096.1:0-6873 GCA_038329375.1 Pseudomonadales bacterium
CTTCATCGCCGTCGTTGGCCCAGTGAACCCGAACGCCGTTATTGGTCAGTTTCTTTTCGAGCTGCTCCAGAAGGTCCGGCAGGTTAGCGAGTGCCCGTTGTCGAATGTTGGCGCCCAGTTCCCGTAAGGTTTCCAGTTCCCAACCTTCAAACGCCGAGCGGCGTTTGCTCATCAACCCGTCCATCGCGTTGCGGAAATTACTCCGGATTTGCGGGTTCTCAAGCGCCACTCTGGCCCGGGGATGGAACTGCTGGACGACGGCGCCGTGGGCAGCCAGGTGTTCAGCGCTCGGGGTGTGTGATTGTGCAGTCGGTTGGTTCATGAGCGTGAATCTCCTTCAACCGGGTCCGTGGATGAGCCTGATACCCGCTGCCACAGAAAACTCAGTATGTGCTGGCCGCTGAGCGGGCGGTCGGATTTCTCTGCGCAACCCGCAATGTTCATCAGGCAGCCGCAATCGGTGGTGACAAATTCCGGCGCCCCGGCATTCACCAGACTGGTGACTTTATCGGTGACCATGGCGCCTGAAATTTCCGGATGCCGGACGGCAAACGTACCGCCAAACCCGCAGCACTCCTCGGCCCGTACCTGCTCAACCAGAGTCACATTGGCAAGCTGCTTGAGTAACTTCGGCCCGACTTCGGCAATGCCCATCTCGCGCCGGGCAGAACACGACGTATGCATTGCCACGGTGACGGGTTGCCCGAGGTCCTGCAGTTTGATGTGGCACACATTGAGCAGAAAATCCGTCAATTCCCACACCCGGCTGGCCACCGAGGTTGCTTGTTCCGCCTGAGGCAAACCCTTGAACAGGTCCGGATAATGTTTGCGCATCATGCCGCCGCAGGAACCGGACGGCACCACAATGGGCCAGTCTTCCGGGAACAGGTCAAGCTGGGCTGCCGCCACAGCGCGTGCTTCATCATGATAGCCGGAGGTGTAGGCAGGCTGCCCGCAGCAAGTCTGGTCGCGGGGGAAAACGACCTCGATACCCTCGCGCTCAAGCAGCTGGATGCCCGCCATGCCTGCTTCGGGGTAAAACAGGTCAATCAGGCAAGTGCCATAGAAATACACTTTCTGAGGTTTGGCTGGGTACAATTTTATGGCGTCAGTCATTGTTATTGTCACTCTCCCAAACAGGTGGGGAGGCGTGCATGATCCGTGTGAATCAATCGCCTTATTATATTCCTACGATAGGTAGCACGAATTGGTCTGTCCAGGGAAGCGCACGGGAATTAATCAGCGCTTCCCCAGGCAAATGATATGAGTGGCCAGGATGTTAATAAGGCGGGAGGTGTTTATTCAGAGGCCCCGCAGGCGAGGCCCTGAGTCAACTCATTTTAAGCGGATTTTATTTAACGGTCAGACGTTCGGCATTGGTTTCCAGCGTCTTGCTGCCGATGCCTTTCACATTGGACAGATCACCAACGGTCGCGAAGGGGCCGTTTTGCTCGCGGTAGGAAATGATCGCTTCCGCTTTGGCTTCCCCAATGCCGTTAAGGTTAGCCAGTGTAACCACATCGGCTTCGTTGATGTTGATAGCGTCGCCAGGGTTGGCAGAGGCAAAACCGGTGAACAGTGAGAACAGCAGTACAAGTGTTGCAAGAACAGATGCGCGGGCCATAAAAAGCTCCTTTTACGGGTTGTTGGTTTTTGACAGCCGAAAACAGGCCCGGGGGATGCGGGACCGCAAAGGTAAGCTCAAAAGTTAGAAAGGAATGTGTGCAAAGCGAAAAAGGATAATAAACGAAGGCTAAGTCAGAAGGAGTCACGGAGAGGTGCACGCTCCATGTGTACCCTATCCGTGGCTAACTACCGCCTGATCCTTCAGGCGTCAACCGTCCCTGTTTATCGAGTCATCCTTGAGATTCTTCCGTGTTTGCATCCTGCATGCCTGAAATCCTTTCAAGCGGCGCGTCCTTGCAACCCCGCAATCCTTGCGAGTACTGCTTCCGTGCTGACAGTCATTCTACGCAGTTGCCGGTAGGAGAAAATCAGCCTTTGCTAGTAGCGCTTGTGCGAGATAGATTACGCGTGCGTAATCCTGCGAACTCACCACGGAGCCATCGAGCAGCTCCTTAACCACCCACCGGACGGTAATCGTCCTGAGCTTTGTTGAGATACTTGAGCAGTTCATCCGCAGGCCATGGCTGGCGGAGCCCCTGTTCATGCTGGTGGATCAGGTTGGTGAGGGCCTGGTTGATCGGCGCTCGCAGATTCAGACGCTCTGCGAGGCGAACTACCTCGCCGTTGATCCAATCCACCTCTGTGGGTCGGCCAGCTTCCAGATCTTCCCACATGGAAGAACGGGCAATCGGGTCAATGGTCAGCATTTTTTTGGCAAACCGGGAGAAAAACCAGTTCGGTGATTTCATCAGGTAGGGAATCGCTGGCGTGGGAATCGCCGTCAGCTTCATGGTCGGGATGCCTGCCATCTCCATCAGCGTCAGAGTTTCCTGTTGGGCAAACGCCAGGCAACGGCGGTAATTCCGCTGCGACAACTCTTCCAGCAAAGGCACGCCTGACAAGGCATTAATGGGGTTGTTAAGGTTCAGCAACAGTTTGGACCACATAACCGAAGGCATGTCGTCCCGCTCTTCCAGCGGCAAGCCCGCGCGTTGGAACCAATACAGGAATGGCTCAAGCGCTGGGTGTCCGGTCGCCATCAGATGGCCTTCGGTGCCGTGGTGAAAATGCCCGTGTGCTTTATGCACCACGTTAAAGGGAATCATCCCAGCCAGCACCACGCACTCAGGCAGTTGTTCCCTCAGCCTTTCGGCATTGTTGATGCCATTCTGCAGGCTGATTACCGGGGTGCCGGGTTTGAGTACGCCCGCCAGTTGTCGTCCGGCTTCTTCCGTGCCACCGGATTTGGTGGTGACAATAACCAGATCTGCGTCTTTGGCGTCGGCAGGGTCTGTAGAGAAGGTGCCGGGCTTCAGCGTGGTCTGAAACTCGAAGCCATGGTAATCGGTGATGGTCAGCGGGTGTTTTTCGAAAAGTTGCTGCAGGCGGGGACGTCCGATCATTTTGACGTCTGCACCGGTGGACAGCAGCCGGCCACCAACGTAACAACCGACACTGCCAGCGCCGAAAATTACAATACGGCTTGAATCTGTCATGGGCGGGCCTTTTGGTTTTCTGAATTTGGCATCCGCAACAGTGCTGAATGCCGCTCGCTTGTACTCACTATACAGCATCTTTTGTGATGTGGGTTTCTGCTCCGGAAGGCGATTCGGAACTCTGGCGAATTGGTTGTGGTGGGCAGCGGGAGGGGGAGGCATCTTCCCGGACACGCCGCGCAAGTACGTCCATGTAGGGCTCGGGTATGGCCATCCTTGGCCACACACGGTCCGGGAAAATGCCTCCCCCTCCCACAGCTCGCGTCCCGGGAGTTGCCGCAGGTTAAAAATTCAGGGTGTTGCCTTGTTTTGCTGATGCGTCCTCGCCGCCTCTCGAATTTTCTCCATGGTGATTTCTCTCACCGCCGCCTGACTGGTGCGGATGTGGGCGGTGAGTTTTTCTGCGGCGCCGCCGGGGTTGTTACTGTTGATGGCGTCGAGTATTTCGGCGTGCTCAATATAAGTGGCGTCGACTCGATCCGGGCGGGTGAAATCGAGCCGGCGGATGATGCGCAGGCGGTCGGTGATTTCCTGGTGGATACGGGTCATTTCACGATTGCCAGCGGCGGCGACCAGCTCGCAATGGAAGCTTTCATCCAGGGCGCGGGCGGTGCTGCCAATGGCTCGTTCCGACGGGTGGTCCGGGTGCCAGATGGCGTTGAGCTGACGCAGTATCGGGGGTGGTGTCGGATGGCTGCAAATCTTGTGCATGGCTGCCCGCTCGAGCGTGATGCGCAAATCGTAGAGCTCTTCCACCATCTCGAAATCCAGGGGCTTGACCTGCCAGCCGCTGCGGTACAGCACATCCATATGGCCTTCCCGCTGCAACCGATACAGTGCTTCCCGCACCGGTGTGCGGCTGGCGGCAAGGCGAGTGGCGACGTCGCCCTCGCTGAATTTATCACCAGGAATCAGCCGGAATTCGAAGATGTCGTCCTTGAGCGCCTCATAAACCCGATCCGCCATGCTGCTTTTTCGGCGTGGTTTGCCGGCGTTGGCTTTCTGGCCGGTGGGTCGGGTCATGGTGCTGTCCTCATTTGGCTATCTCGATTGCCATCTATAGTGCAATGCTGACCAGGGGCTCGCCCGGCGATACCGCCTTGCCCGGCTCGCAATGCAGGGCGCTGATCGTGCCGGTGGCGGAGGCGTTGATTTCAAATTCCATCTTCATAGCCTCAACAATCAAAACCGGATCACCTGCTGTCACTTTATCGCCTTTCTTCACCAGGCACTTCCAGATGTTGCCAGCAATCTCCGCGCTCACCAGCTCACCGAATTTTGCCAGATCGGACGGGTCTGGCCGGGGCGGGGCTTTCGCCAGTTCGTCCAGAGCTTCGGCTTCACTTTCCTTCCACAGCGCGACCTCTTTGGTGTAAGCCGCTTGCTGGTGTTTCCGGAAAGTGGCTATGTCCTCGGCATTGGCATCCAGGAAGGCCTGGTGACTCTTGAGGTCAAAGGTTTCTTCCTCAATTTTAACCTCCAGCTGACCGGCGCGGAACTGATCCCGCATCTCATCCAGCTCGGCTTCGCTGACCGGGTAGTAGCAGACCTGATCAAAGAAGCGTAACAGCCAGGGCGCGCCGGGTTCGAACTGTTTATTTTTCAGGTATTTGTTCCAGATTGGCAGGGTGCGCCCCACCAGTTGGTAGCCGCCCGGCGAGTCCATGCCGTAGATGCACATGTAGACCCCGCCGATGCCGACTGTGCCCTCAGCCGTATAGGTGCGGGCCGGGTTGTACTTGGATGTCAGCAAACGGTGCCTTGGGTCCAGCGGCACGGCGCAGGGGGCGCCGAGATAGACGTCACCCAGGCCCAGCACCAGATAGCGGGCGCTGAACACCACGTCCTTGACCTCTTCCCGGCTGGCAAGGCCATTAATGCGCTGGATAAAGTCCACATTGTTGGGCAGCCAGGGCGCGGTATCCCGAACCGATTGTCGGTATTTGTCGACGGCTTCCAGAGTGGCGCTGTCTTCGAAAGCCATCGGCAGGTGAATGACCCGGCTGCGGACTTTGAGCTCATCGGTCGGCGGTAACGTCTCTTCCAGGCCCAGCAGGTATTCCATCAGCGCCTGCTGGGACAACTTGCGGGCATCGTAACGAAGCTGCAGGGAGCGCACCCCCGGGGACAGCTCAAGCAGGCCGTTTGGCTGGACATCTGCAATGGCTTCCATCAGGGCATGAATACGCATTCTGGCGCCCAGATCGAGCACGTTCGCGCCGTATTCCAGCAAGATGTACTGATCGCCGGCCTGGCGGTAGCTTACTTCCGGGCGTGTGTCGTTTTCCGGCAGGTGGGCCAGCAGGGTCGCAGAAAGCCCGTTCAGGGGTGCCAGATCCGGCATCTCCAGGGTTGCTTCGGGCTGACCTTGCAATGTTTTGACAGCGTTCTCCTGGCGCTCTGACAGACCCACGGCGGTATCGTTATCCATTGGCATGAAGCGGATGGTATCGCCAGGTTTGACCTGGCCAACCTTCCACAATTCTGCTCTGGCAATGGTAACCGGGCAGACAAATCCGCCCAGGCTGGGCCCGTCCCGGGTCAGGATAACCGGCATGTCGCCGGTGAAGTTGATGCTGCCGATGGCGTATTCGCAGTCGTGGATATTGGACGGATGCAGGCCCGCCTCGCCACCGTCAGTGCGGGTGAACTCCGGTTTCGGGCCGTTCAGGCGTATGCCCAGGCGGTTAGAGTTGTAGTGGACTTCCCAGTCCTGTTGGAAAAATTTCTCGATCGACTGCTCGGTAAAAAAGTCCGGGGCGCCGTGGGGACCATACAGCACGCCAATTTCCCAGTGATCGGGATAATCGGGAATCAGGGCCGTGTCCGCCGGGGCGGGATCGTGCGTGGGCGCCGGTGTGGTACAGGCGGGCAGACCAGGCAGGCTGATGCCGAGCATGTCTCCGGGGCGCAAGGGCCGGCCACCGTGGCCACCGAACTGGCCGAGGGCGAAAGTAGCCCGGCTGCCGAGATACACCGGCACGTCAAAGCCGCCACGTACCGCGAGATAGGTGCGGCAGCCTTTAACGGCCTTGTCCACCTTCAATACCTGCCCGGCCTTGACGGTGATCGGCTGCCAGAAGTCCACAGTTTTGTCATTCAGCGTGGCTTCGGTGAGCGCGCCGGTAAGGGCAACGACGGTGTCCTGATGGAATTTCAGGGTCGGCCCAATCAGCGTGCATTCCAGGCCCGCGGCATCGTTGTGATTACCGACAATGCGGTTGGCCAGGCGGAAGGCGTAATCGTCCATCGGGCCGGAGGGTGGCGTGCCGATGTTCCAGTAGCCGACGCGGCCGGGATAATCCTGCACCGTGGTATAGGTGCCAGGTTTTAGCACCTCCGCCACAGTAGGTTTGAACTCAAAACTTTCCAGTGCGCGAGTGGAGACCTTGCCCTCGGCAAAGCTCTGCTGGGCCACCACTTGGCGCAGATAATCCAGATTAGTGGTAATGCCCATCAGCCGGGTTTGCGCCAGCGCCGCTTGCAGTTTGGTCAGCGCGTCGGCCCGGTCGCTACCGTGCACAATCAGCTTGGCGATCATCGGGTCATAGTGGGCCGACACGTTAGTGCCGGATTCGACCCAGGTATCTACCCGCACATCGCCACCGGGCCAGTGCACATCGGTGAGTTCGCCGGGGGAGGGCTGGAAGTCCTTGAGCGGGTCTTCCGCGTAGATGCGCACTTCCATCGAGGCGCCATTCAGCGTCGGCTCGAAGTTGGCCAGGTCCGGGCTTTCACCCGCGGCGATTTT
>JBBQMX010000097.1:0-6868 GCA_038329375.1 Pseudomonadales bacterium
AGTACCGGACGGGTCAGCTTGCCAAAAAGCTCTGAATCCATCTCCGGCATCATGCCCACAGAGGTCTTCAAGGCAAACAGGATTTCAAGGTTCAACAGCACTTCACGCTCAAAGGCGGTCGCGAGCTGGGTAACATCCGCACGAAACTCTGCGGTGATGTTTTGGTTTTCCTCCAGGTACAAACCACGGCTAAGGGCAGCACAAAACCCCAGTCCTATCAGCGCTAATAGTATGATAACCAATGAGGGATGCCGTTTCATAAGCCCCAGGCCACCACGGGGACAAGTCTGCTCCAGGTTCTATTCACTCAACGGATCTCCCTGACAAACTTGGGGGCAGGCAAATCAGGCCGATCGTCCCACTATGACTCGCTAAAATTTCGTTCGTTTCCAATACGGCCACCGTCACCCTCAGGATGTTATCAAATGTAACAGCAGGAGAGACACAACATCACTTATTCATCATAACTTGTAATAACAACATCCGCTGCCTGATCCCGAATAGCAATTAACGACTGGTAATCGAGAGAGTTGAACCAATCATCAAGAACACCATGATCAGCAAACCGTATAACAACTACCTGGTCCCGCTCGTCCTGGCCTGCGAGCACCCTATGCAGTCGCCCACGGAAGACAACTTCCGCATCGCAACCCGCCAAGGATTCCGCCACTCCGGAAACATACTGCTGCCAAAGTGCCTGCTGTTTTACCCAGATGTGCCCCACCAGAAACGCGGTCATGATCAACTCCTTCGCTCTTGAATTGCAATGAGTATAAACGCTGCGTCTGACACTGAAGAACAGGGGAATAGATTGCCGGATGCCCAGCGTGTAAAATCGGCCAACTTCTGACGACGGACGGATAAATCGCAATGGGCAGAGCCTACCAAAACCGCAAAGATTCGATGGCCAAGACGGCAAACGCCAAAACCAAAGTCTACAGCAAGTACGGCCGTGAAATTTATATGTGTGCCAAAGCTGGCGGCACCGACCCGGACGGCAACTTGTCCCTGCGGGGTTTGATCGACCGGGCCAAGAAAGACCAGGTACCCGCCCACGTGATTGAAAAAGCCATAGACAAGGCCCGAGGCGGCGGTGGTGAGGACTTTTCGACCGCCCGATACGAAGGCTTTGGCCCCGGCAACTGCATGGTGATCGTGGATTGCCTGACCGACAACCCGAACCGGACTTTTGGTGACGTGCGCCAGTGCTTTACCAAAACCAAGTGCAAAATCGGCACCCCGGGCAGCGTCAGCCACATGTTTGACCACTGCGCGATTCTCGCCTTTACAGGTGATGACGAAGAAGCCGCCCTGGAAGCCCTGATGGTGGCCGAGGTTGACGTCCTGGATATTGAGAAAGAAAACGGCACCATTACCGTGTTTGCACCCACTACCGAATACGCCAAAGCCAAACAATCGCTGATAGACACGTTTGGTGAACTGGAATTTGATGTCGATGAGATTCAGTTCCTGCCACAAACCAACACAGCGCTTGAGGGAGATGATGCGGTTATGTTCGAGAAGTTCCTCGACATGCTGAACGATCTGGACGATGTACAGAACGTTTACCACAACGCCGAGGTCCCGGCAGAAGATTAATCGGCCAGGCTACCGGTACACCAAAACCCGGTAGCCTGACGGTAAAACCCAGCTGCTTAGCCGCGCAGCCCGCTTACCACCTTATCAATACTCTCCTT
Organism: Pseudomonadales bacterium; assembly: GCA_038329375.1. Classification (GTDB taxonomy): domain Bacteria; phylum Pseudomonadota; class Gammaproteobacteria; order Pseudomonadales; family Oleiphilaceae; genus Marinobacter. The sequence continues at coordinate 1,698 of JBBQMX010000097.1, forward strand.
GGCATCGCCAAACAGCATGCGGGTGTTGTCTTTGAAGAACAGCGGGTTCTCGACGCCGGAGTAACCAGTCGCCATGCCGCGCTTGAGTACCACCACCTGGCGTGCCTTCCAGACTTCCATCACCGGCATACCGGCAATCGGGCTGCTCGGGTCTTCCGCAGCCGCCGGGTTCACCGTGTCGTTAGCACCGATAACCAGCACCACATCGGTATTCGGGAAGTCGTCGTTGATCTCGTCCATTTCGAGCACAATGTCATAGGGCACATGGGCTTCGGCCAACAGCACATTCATGTGCCCGGGCAGGCGGCCTGCGACCGGGTGAATGCCAAAGCGCACGTTCACACCGCGTTCCCGCAACAGTTTGGTGATGTCGTTGACGCCATTCTGAGCCTGCGCAACTGCCATTCCGTAGCCCGGGACGATAATCACTGAGTCAGCATTGCGCAGCTCATCGCAGACGTCGTCAATCGAAAATTCCTGGACGCTTTGATCACTGGTTATTGCGGTCGAGCTGCTGGTGGTCTGGCCAAAGCCACCCAGAATCACGCTGATAAACGACCGGTTCATCGCTTTACACATGATGTAGCTCAGGATGGCACCGCTGCTACCCACCAGGGCGCCGGTAACAATGAGCAAGTCATTGCCAAGCATAAAGCCGATGGATGCGGCCGCCCAACCGGAGTAGCTGTTCAGCATGGACACCACCACCGGCATATCTGCACCGCCGATCGCCATGATCAGATGAACCCCGAGCACAGCTGCAATCAGTGTCATAAGAACCAGGGCTACAATCCCCGAAGCCACGCTGTCGGTGCCCAGGAACCATGCGCCAAGGAAAACCGTCACTACCAAAGCAACCAGGTTCATTATATGTCGACCCGGCAGGGTCAGGGCCTTGCTGTCAATGCGGCCATCGAGCTTGCCGCAGGCCACCAGTGAGCCTGAGAAGGTAACCGCTCCAATGAATACCCCGATATATACTTCGACCAGTTTGATGGTGTGCTCAGCCCCGAAGGTAGCAATCAACGGCTCGATATAGCCTGAAAAGCCCACCAGCACCGCTGCCAGCCCGACAAAGCTATGCAACAACGCAACCAGTTGCGGCATCTGGGTCATTTCAACTTTATTGGCGATGGGAATACCGATACCCGCACCCAGCAGCACGGCAATGATGATTGCGACAATACCGCCGTCACCCACACTGGCAAGCGTGGCCACCACCGCAATGATTATGCCGGCGACGCCATAAAGATTTCCGCGCCGGGCGGACTCCTGGTGGCTGAGACCGCCCAGGCTGAGAATGAAGAGAACACTGGCCACCACGTAGGCGACGCTGACTAGACCTGTACTCATGATAAGCGTTTCCTACTTCCGGAACATGTTGAGCATGCGATAGGTCACCCGGAACCCACCACCCACGTTGATGCTTGCGATCAGCACGGCCACAAAAGCCATGATGCCAACCGCGACGCTCTCGGCCTGAGCCAGATGCAGCATAGCGCCAATGACGATGATGCCGCTGATCGCGTTAGTCACACTCATCAGGGGCGTGTGCAGGGAGGCCGTCACGCTCCAGACCACCTGCCAGCCGATAAAACAGGCCAGCACGAACACGGTGAAGTGGCTGAGGAAGCTCTGGGGTGCATGAGCGCCGACACCGTAAAGCGCTAACGCTGTTACCAGCAAAAGCGCAATTTTACCAGTGCGGCGACGGGACTCAGATGCCATTGCTGCTGCCCGCTGGGCCTCCGGCGATGGCTCCTCGGTGCCTGGAGGAGGCGGCGCTTTGGCCTGTACCTCCGGTTTTGGCGGCGGCCAGGTTATGCTGCCCTGCTGCACCACGGTGAGGCCGCGGATGACTTCATCCTCCATGTTGACCAGGGGTTTGCCGTCTTTCTCCGGTGTCAACTCTGTCACCAGATGCATCAGGTTGGTGGCGTAGAGATCACTCGCCACTTTGGCCATACGGCTGGGTAAATCGGTGTAGCCAATCAGCGTTACGCCGTGCTGCTCCGCCACTTCACCCGGTTCAGTAAGCTCACAATTACCGCCGCGCTCAGACGCAAGGTCGACAATGACGCTGCCCGGCTTCATGGATTTCACCATCGCCTCGGTAATCAGCTTGGGAGCGGGCCGACCCGGAATCAACGCAGTGGTAATGATGATGTCCACTTCTTCCGCCTGTTCCGCAAACAGGGCCATCTCGGCCTTGATGAACTCATCGCTCATCTGTTTGGCGTAGCCGCCGGTGCCGCTGCCATCCTCATCGTCGAAATCCAGCTTGAGGAATTCTGCCCCCATGCTTTCAACCTGCTCCCGCACCTCGAGCCGGGTATCAAACGCCCGCACCACGGCGCCCATGCTGTTTGCGGCGCCAATCGCAGCCAGGCCGGCGACACCCGCACCGATCACCATGATCTTGGCGGGCGGCACTTTGCCGGCAGCGGTTACCTGGCCGGTGAAAAAACGCCCGAAATGGTTGGCCGCCTCAATCACCGCCCGGTAACCGGCGATGTTGGCCATGGCGCTGAGGGCGTCCATTTTCTGCGCCCGACTAATTCGTGGCACGCTGTCGATCGCGAAGCCGGTGATTTTTCGCTCCGCCAGCCGGTCGAGTAGTTTCGGGTTCTGGGCGGGCCAGAGATAGCAGGCCAGATAGGCCCCCTCTTTCATCAGGTCTATCTCATGCTTCCTGAGTTTCGGATTACGCATGGGTGCGCGGACCTTCAGCACGAAGTCCGCCGCTTCCCAGAAAGATCCGGTATCTACCGCCAGGCTGGCCCCGGCATTCTGGTAGGCTTCATCATCGTAGTGGGCGGCTTCGCCGGCACCGGTTTCGACTATGACTTCGTAGCCGAGCTTGATCAGCTTCTGTACCGACGCAGGCGTTGCTGCCACTCGTCGCTCGTCTTTGAAAATTTCCTTCGGAATACCCAGTTTCATGGTAAACACACCCTCCCAAACCTCCATACACGGAGGCATTTTTATTGGTCTTGCCTTCTGGCACGCCAGCGACAGAGCTCAAACCGCCAGACCTAAGTGAAGCCGTAGTTCGGGATTGGTGCAACTATCAATTTGTCGCAGCGGTTAATTTATTGCGCTTAAGGATAACGGCGAAGAGAAGTGTAGATGCAGGAAGGGCCGCAAGTCATCCATGCCAACGCCCCCGGAACTCATCGCCGGCAGGGTGCCATCCCTGAAGCCCTCCAGTCCCGGTTCGCCGGACCCCGACTGACCGACAAAGGGTCGGAGTAATGACGGGTTACCGCTGATGATATGCACGGGCACGTCCCGGCTAGCACTTTCGCCTGTCACCAACGGTGCGGGCTGATGGTCTCCGAGAACAATAAGAAGGGTGTTGTTATCGACGTGGCGAATGGCGTATTCCGTTGCGACATTAAGGGCATAATCTATCGACCTCACGTAATGATCTCGGACACGGTCCGCGTCTCGCCAAAGGCTTACCGGAGTCTCGCCAGTATCTTTCCATTGATTGAAGACGTCGCCGGTTCCGATACTGCCCCAGTCATCGAGTACCGGGAGTATCGGTACCCAGGGCGCGTGACTGCTTATAAGAGCAAGCTCTGCAAAAACAGGTTTGCTGGCAGGTGCTCGCACTTTTTCCTGAAACCAGGACCAGGTGTACTGGTCCGGCATAGTGACCCAATTCAACGGTGGGCCTTCATAATCCATGGTGTCAGCATCATGAATGCGGGTGTACCCGAATTGTCGGCCTTCTGGCCAGGCCATGGTGATCCCCGGCATCACTGCAACGGCGTCATGGCCCGTAGCGATGAAATCATCAATCAGAGTGGGATGATTGCTGGCTAACAAGGTGTCGTAATGCAATTGACTTTCAATCCAGAGACCGCTAAGCAAAGTGGCGTGAGCCAACCATGACTGGCCACCCTGCACCGGTGAGCGAAGCCTGCCGGTAACCACATGCAAGCCTGCATCATCGAGAGCCTGGTGCATGATTTCGAGACGCTTCGAGATCAGCGGGCGGTATCGCTCATCCTCTAACGCAGATATTCCATAGGACTCGACAAACCCTAAAACGACATCAGCACTGCCAAACCGGTCCAAAGCCCTGGCTTCGCCCGAATAACCATCACCCCTGGTCGCCATACGCTGCTCAAAAGCCCGGGTAGCCTCGCGGGTTCCTACCGCCCTTTCGACCTGGTTTGTGGTAAAACCAAGCAGTGTGGCCCCCGTCAGCTTACCCCCCAGAGGCGATGGCATGAAAAATGTCACAACCCCCACCACGGCGATACTACAAGCAATCCCGACAAGGCCTGGGAATGCCAACCTGCGGCGAGGGCCAAAGCCGAGCAAAAGCTTGCCCACAAGGAAAGTCAAACTACAAATCAGAAGAGCCACTCCGGCAAACGTCAAATATGCGAGCGCCAGCCCCATATTACTCGTTAGCTGGTCAACCATGGCTCCGGCCAACCCGATATCGAGATACAGGTTTAACGGCCGCCCAAAACTTTGTCGGATTAGCGCATCGGCCAAAGCGCACAACGCCAGCAATGCGTATACCCCACCGATAAAGTAAGCCAGCCATACACGAACTGCCGAATTTCCCAGATGCAGGAAGAGTCCGGACAGCAACAGGACTTCCACGGCCAGTAAAGGCATATAGGGATAATTGGCCCACACCAGACCGATGAACAACAGGTTAAGAGTCACAAAAAAGACGATAAATCGGATCAATTCAACATTCCCTGAGGGCAGATCATAAGGACTAAATACGAAAAAATCGGCGGAGTGGACGATAAATACACAATTCTCCGCCTTAAACAGTCGCCAAGCCAAATCCAGTCGGCTGCAAGTGGTGCATATCTCCCCCGATACTTCTGGATTGGCACGATCTGAGGTACGCTGGGCTCACTTGAGCCACTGTCCAAATCCAGAGCCAAAACAAAAAAAGGGAACGTACAGGATGATGCTTGGTGACAACTTCAAAAGCATAACGGTTCTGACCGGCGATATCGAAATCAATGTAGCTCATGGCGGCTCGGGGCCACCTTTGCTACTACTACATGGCTACCCGGAAACCCATATTATGTGGCATGCAGTGGCGCCAGCCCTCGCTCGTCACTTTCACGTAGTCTGTCCGGATCTTCGTGGTTACGGCGACAGTGGTAAACCCGAGGGGGGCCAGGACC
>JBBQMX010000098.1:0-6855 GCA_038329375.1 Pseudomonadales bacterium
ACCCGGGCATCAACCGTCTCACCTGTACAGCTCCCTGCCAGTCTATTTCGAGAATAACGTCGCGGCCGGCAGCCAGCGTCTCGGCTACCCATAGCTGAGACGTACCATAGTAATTTCCGAACACATCCGCGTGCTCAAGGAATTCTCCCCGCCCAATCATCACTTCGAAAACCGGGCGGTCCACAAAGTGATAATTCAAACCATCCTGCTCGCCCGGGCGCATGCAGCGGGTAGTGTGTGATATCGATACTCCCAGTAAAGGATCATGTCGCAGCATGGCCGCTACCAGACTGGTTTTACCTGCGCCCGAGGGGGCTGAAATCACATACAACGTGCCTTTTTCCAGGGCCTGGTTCATTGCTTGCACTACTCCGGGGCTAGATAGATTCAGAGTGATTATTCCAGGTTCTGCACCTGTTCACGCATTTGCTCGATCAACACCTTGAGATCGACTGCGATGCGGGTGACGCGGGCATCTATGGACTTACTGCTGAGGGTATTGGCTTCGCGGTTCAATTCCTGCATCAGGAAATCAAGCCGGCGACCGATGGCATCGCCGCTATCGAGGGTGCCGATGACTTCGCTGATATGCGCATCAAGCCTGTCCAGCTCTTCCGCAACATCCGACTTCTGGGCAACCATGACCATTTCCTGAGCAACCCGGTCGGCGTCCAGCTCTACATTAGCCGCTTTGAACCGCTCCCGAAGGTTATTCTCCTGCGCTGCCAGCAGTTCCGGCATCAAGCTACGGACCGTTGTCACGTGTTCAGTCATAGTCGCCAGGCGATCATCGAATAACGGTCTCAAGCGATCACCTTCACGCTCCCGCACAACCATCAGCTCATTAACGGTGCGCTCGAACAGTTCAGCAGCAACAGATTTGACCGGATCAAGATCGCGCTCTGTGGTTTCCAGCACCCCCGGCCACCGCAGGATATCGATCGCATTAATATGGGTCGGGTTATCGAGAATCCGATTGACCTGATTGGCTGCGTTGTTCAGCGCTTCCACCAGCTCATCATTGATCTGAAGGCCCTGGCCAGAAGACTCTGCCAGCTGCAAGCGCATGCCGACATCAACCTTGCCCCGCTTGAGCTGGCTACGAAGCTGCTCACGGAAGCTGTTCTCAAGCTCCCGAAGCACCTCCGGCAGCCGGAATGAGGGCTCAAGATAGCGATGATTGACGGTTCTGATCTCGCAAGTCAGCGTACCCCAGTCGCCTTGGGTGTCCTGGCGTGCAAAGGCTGTCATGCTTCTGATCATAACGTCTCCATCATCGTTTGGCGTTAAGCGCACCAGTTTAACAGGCTGAGTCCACCGCAGGCGACCTTGACCACAAGGCCGGGCCGGCCGTGATATACTCTGCGCCACTCAAGGCCGCTATTCTAACCTGCTTGTGCAGCGAAGTAGCTTCACCATTCATGATCAAATTCAGGACATACTATGCGCCCTAGCGGAAGAACTCCGGAACAACCCAGAGATATCAAGATAACCCGTCACTTTACCCGGCATGCCGAAGGGTCAGTACTGGTGGAGTTCGGAGACACCAGAGTCATCTGTACCGCCTCGGTAGAAAACAAAGTGCCGCCATTTCTTCGCGGCGAAGGCAAAGGCTGGATTACTGCCGAATATGGCATGCTGCCTCGTTCCACCGACAGTCGTATGGGTCGGGAAGCGGCTCGCGGCAAACAGGGTGGCCGCACGGTTGAAATCCAACGCCTGATCGGGCGCTCCCTGCGGGCAGCCGTTGACCTTTCCAAGCTGGGCGAACATTCCATAACGATCGACTGTGATGTCATACAGGCAGACGGTGGCACTCGCACAGCTGCCATAACGGGTGGCTGCGTGGCGCTCGTAGACGCACTGAATACTCTGGTTGAAGGTGGTCGGCTCAATCAGTCGCCGCTGATTCAGATGGTCGCCGCAGTATCCGTTGGTATTTACCAGGGGACGCCCGTAGTTGACCTGGACTATCCGGAGGATTCCGAAGCCGAAACCGACATGAACGTGATCATGACTGACAAGGGTGGCTTCATCGAAATCCAGGGCACTGCCGAGGGCGCGCCGTTCGTTCAGGACGAACTGGACAGCATGTTAGCGTTGGCCAAAAGCGGGATTAACCAATTGTTCGAGATTCAGCGAGCTGCGCTGTCAGACCAGTAAAACAAAGCTGCTCGCCGGGGGGCTAAAAGTGCCCCGGCGACACTGACAGGTTTGATTAAAATCCGACGTCGATGTCGTAATCCATGATGACGGGCGCGTGGTCAGAAAAACGCGTAGAGCTGTCAATCCAACCGTCTGATACCGTTTTTCGGATCCCTGGAGTAACCAGCTGGTAATCAGTGCGGATACCCGCATGATGGCGCCACCCCTCTGCCCATTCCGGCCACCAGGTATACTGATTGCTCTGCTTGTTGATCTCGCGGAAAGCGTCAATACAACCCATTTCATCGAACAGCCGGTCCAGCCATGCCCGCTCATGGGGCAAAAATCCCGAAACATCCAGTTTGTGATAACGGGAACTGGCATCGGTGACGTGATGGGCCGCCTGAAGATTCGCGCAGACTATAAACTGACGGCGCTTGCGCAAGGTCTTCTGCATATGGAGACCGAAGGCTTCCATAAAATCATCCTTGTGATCCAGTACGGTGAGGTCATCCTCACCCAGCACTTCGTCTTCCTTGCCCAACGCAGAGGGCGCCAGTACGCAGGCCACGCTGACCTTGTCGAAATCGGCCTGAATAAAACGGCCTTCACGATCGGCCTGCTCGTTGGCGAACCCGTACATGATAGCCTTCGGGAAGTGGCGGGTATAAATTCCAACCCCCCCGTCGTCGTTATGCTCACCATCGATGAAGTAGGCTTCGTAACCGTCGGGAACAAGACCGAGATCTTCAATTTCATAAGCGCGCATGCGGTGATCCTGAACGCAAACAACGTCTGCATCCTGCTTGGCCAGCCAGTCAAATAAGCCCTTGTCGATGGCCTGGACCAGACCATTAACGCTGATCGAAACTACCCGCATACGTGTTCCCTGATTCGCTTTGAGTGTATAATACCGTTTTTATACGTTAATAAAAGAACCACACCCGCCAGAAGCCTTGCCATGCACGACTATCAATACGATTTTATAAAATTTGCCATTTCCCGGAACGTGCTCCGTTTCGGAGAGTTCACCTTGAAATCAGGCCGCACCAGCCCTTATTTTTTCAACGCAGGCCTGTTTAACACCGGCAATGACCTCCTGCAACTTGGCAAAGCCTACGCCGCGGCGTTAACGCGCAGCGGCCTGAATTATGACATTATTTTCGGGCCTGCCTATAAGGGCATTCCGTTGGCCACCGCCATTGCTATGGTCCTTGCTGAAGCAGGTGACAACCGTCCTTACGCTTTCAATCGCAAGGAAACCAAAGACCACGGCGAAGGTGGCAATATTGTCGGCGCCCCTTTAGCTGGCAAAGCCCTGATTGTGGACGACGTGATTACCGCCGGTACCGCCATCCGTGAATCCATCGATCTGATCAAAAGCGCTGGCGCAGAGCCCGCCGGGGTACTGATAGCTCTTGACCGACAGGAGCGGGGAAACGGCGAACTCTCGGCCATTCAGGAAATGGAATTCGAGTTCAATATTCCGATTATCAGTATCATCCGCCTTGAGCAGGTGCTTGATTACCTTCAGAGCCAGACCGGTTATGACCAGCATGCCCTGAGCGTGGCTCAATATCGTCAAACATACGGCGTCTGAAGATATTGCACAAACCGATTACAATATGACGTGGTACGAAGCGGCAGGTTTGATATGCTCAGATATCAATGTCGCCTGAAACCGCTGGAGCTTCGCTGTCATTATTATGAATCGTCCAATTTACATCAGCGCCTGCCTGCTCCTCATATGTCTGTTGTTCGCCAGTACTGCACTCCAGGCTCGTATGTATCGCTATGTCGATAAAAGTGGTCAGATGGTTATAAGCAACACCGTGCCCCAGGAAGCCTCAACCCGGGGCTATGAGATTCTCAATGCCCAGGGCAGAGTCATCGAGACCGTCGCGCCCGCGCCCACCGAAGCAGATCTTGCCGAGCGTGCTGCCAGGAAGGCGCGAGATCACAGAGCCCAACAGCAACTTTTGGACGATACCAAGCTGCTCCGCCGCTATAGCCATCCGGATGATGTCGTCCGCGCCATGCATCGCAAGCTAAATGAGATGCAAAGCCTGAGCCAGCTCAAGCAGGGCAACATATCTGTGATCGTTAACCAGCTCGATGAGGAGCAATCCCGCGCCGCCGATATGGAACGTTCCGGGCGCGAGATTCCAGAAGCAGCGCTAAGCAAGATCGATCGGCTTCAGAGCCAGATACGTGATATCGAACGTGAGATCACCGTCCAGAACTCCGAAGTCGAGACAGTACGCAAAAAGTTCATGCGAGACATCCGCCGGCTTGAGGAAATCACCGGCAAAGTACGCACTCTCCCTCTTGAGCCAGCTCGGCCGGAGAGCGACCCGCAACGCTGATACCGCATCGATCCGGCAGGATACCGAATCTCAGGGAGCCTTTTCCTGGCGCACCACAAAAAAAGGTCGCCATCAGGCGACCTTTTAATTCATCTGTTCTGCTATCAGGCAGAAGTAGATGTCTTCTTGGTCGGACTCTTACTTTCAGTCGACTTTTTGGTGTCGGCCTTGTGCTTGGCAGACTGTGCAGCACTGGTTACTTCGTCAGCAGCGTCAGATGCCGCTTCAGAAACTGCATCGGTTCCTTTAGCCGCTTTGTGCTTGGAAGACTGCGCCACGCTTGTTACGTCATCAGCGGTGTCAGATACAACCTCAGAGACCGCATCGGCGCCTTCAGCTGCTTCTTTCTCAAGCTTCGACACAATGTTAGCAGCAAAGCCACCCATGCGCAGGTTCAGGCTGCGGAACTGCTGGAACAGCGTTTCACTATAACCATAGTAACTCTCGCGCAATGACTTAACACTGTATTCACGAGCGCTGGCTTCCAATTGCTCGGCGTAATTGAAAGGCTTGGCAGACAGCTTCTTCTGCTGCGCTTCTGCGGAATTGATACCTTTCTCTACGATTTCCTGAATCTGTTGCTGATATGTTTTAAGTTTACCCATTTTGAATCTCCTGATTGCTAATGATCACGTTGATTGAAGAGGAAATCGCCAAGCGAATCTGTCGGCGGGAATCCGTCTAACTTCAAACTATGTGCTCACAGTACGGAGAAAAATTAGAGTGTTCATACTAGAGCGCAAAAAAAACTCAAAAATCAGGCAGGCACCTGAGAACAAGCAATCCGGAGGCGTTTTTCATTTTCGTGATAACCTTCATGCCCAGATATTAATGAGTAACAAAGTAAGCGGTCAGATCTTTCCAAAACCGTACGGATTAATATCTACCAAAGATTGCACAAGTTAATTCACACTCCAGTCTGAACCCAGGCCCGAATTGATATGAGTCAGCAACAAACTCCTCCGATTGTTCTCGTGGATGGTTCATCTTATCTGTTCCGTGCGTTCCACGCGTTACCACCCCTCACAACCAGCAAAAACCATCCCACGGGCGCCATCAAAGGTGTGATCAGCATGATCCGCCGGTTGGAACAGGACTTTCCCGCGTCCAAAATCGTGGTGGTGTTCGATGCCAAAGGCAAAACGTTTCGCAATGACCTGTATCCTGAATACAAGGCGAACCGGCCTCCGATGCCCGAAGACCTTGGCTGTCAGATTGCCCCTATTCACGACATTATCAAGGCCATGGGCCTGCCATTACTGATCGTTCCCGGTGTCGAGGCCGATGACGTTATCGGCACGCTTGCCTGCGAGGCCACCGACAAAGGTGTCGGTGTCGTTATTTCAACCGGCGACAAGGACATGGCGCAGCTGGTCAGCGATCATGTCACTCTGATCAATACCATGACAGAAACCCGGATGGACCGCGAAGGCGTTATCAGCAAATTCGGTATTGCACCTGAGCAGATCGTGGACTATCTGGCCCTGGTGGGCGACACCGTCGATAACATTCCCGGCGTCAATAAATGTGGTCCGAAAACCGCGGTTAAATGGCTGCAGCAACACCAGAATCTCGACACCGTGATGGCCAACGCCGACGAAGTTAAAGGCAAGATCGGCGAATATTTGCGAGAGGCATTGGCCAAACTGCCGTTGAGCCGCCAACTGGCGACCATTAAAACCGACGTGGAAATGGATTTTGGCATCCAGGAACTTGAGCTGGCACCTCAGGATGACCAGAAACTGTTGGCGCTGTTTAAGGAATACGAGTTAAAAAGCTGGATTGCGGAGCTCAGTCAAGCGCACTCAGACTCAGAGACTACCGACACGACACCCTCCCGTGAAGACACATCGAACCCCACCCGGACCGAGCGGAATTATACTGTTATTACCGATCAGGCCGAGCTGGACCGCTGGATGAAGCGGCTTGAGAAAGCACCACTGTTCGCTTTCGATACCGAGACCACCAGTCTGAGCTATATGAAAGCAGAGATCGTTGGTGTGTCGTTCGCTATTGAGGCCGGCGAAGCTGTTTATGTGCCCCTGGCTCACGACTACATGGGCGCACCGGAACAACTGGACCGCGACCAGGTGCTCGAACAACTCAAACCGTTGCTTGAAAACCCGGAGCGACCAAAACTCGGCCAGAACCTTAAATATGATAAGAACGTGCTGGCCAACCATGATATTTGTCTGGAAGGCATCGCCGAAGACACCATGCTGCAATCCTACGTGCTGAACTCCGTAGGCTCCCGGCACAACATGGACAGTCTGGCGCTGCAGCATCTGGGCGAGCAAACCATTACCTTTGAATCCATCGCCGGGAAAGGTGCCAAACAGCTGAC
>JBBQMX010000099.1:0-6852 GCA_038329375.1 Pseudomonadales bacterium
GCTCATTCTCGCTAAACGCGTTATCGAGGGACAGCATCGGCAGCCGGTGAACCACCTCATCAAAGCTCGTCTCAAGGTTGGAACCGACTCGCTGGGTCGGCGAATCCGGTGCCACAAGGTCCGGATGTTCCGATTCAAGCAACTGCAGTTCACGGAACAAACGGTCGTATTCCGCGTCGGGTACCCTGGGCTCATCCAACACATAATATCGATAGTTGTGATCGTTGAGTTGCTCACGCAATGTCTCAATGCGCTGGGCTACCGATGTCGTGTCAGCCATGCTTTCCTGTGCCTCGCTCAACAAAAAATGCCCGGCGGACCGGGCATGACTATCGATTCACTCCGGAGCGCTCAAACCCGCTGGGCGTGATGCTTCCGCTCATATTCCCTGATCCTTTGACGGCAGTGTTCGATCGTTTGAGGGGTCATAACACTGCGACGCTCGTCTTTCAGGTCACCACCGAGATTTCGAACTACGCACTGGGCGGTTTCAAGCATAAAATCAAATGCCTGCATGGCATTGTTCGGGCCGGGAAGACTCATAAAGAAACTGATTCCGGGAGTCGAAATCCCCGCAATTTCGTCAGGGCGGAAGGTGCCTGGCTCTACGGCATTGGCAACACTGAACTGCACCGGGCTGTGAGTGTCAGTCTCCTCATGCCGATGATAAATGTCCATATCACCGCGTTCCAGACCACAGGCCTCAAACAGTTTTTTCAGAGCCGGTCCGCTGAAAGTCTGGCTCGGCTTCGACAACACATTGATCACCACAACTTCCTGAGCATCCGGACGGTTGGCGCCGGCAAGTGGCTGACCGGATTTCGCGCCAGCCTTCCTTCGGGCGGTATCTTCTTCCACTTCAGAGGTAACAACGGGCGGCACAGCCGTACTTTGATCCTGCCTTTCATCAGCCTCTGGATCTGTCATAGGTTCCTGCTGCTCGCCCCGCACTGAACGGGTTTCACCAAGAGTGCCATCGTCAATGTCGAGATCATCGTCGTTAGCGCCCCAGCCTGATTCGACGTTTACTGCCTCGGACGGCGCTTCAAACCTGTCATCTCCGGATACATCAAGCGCCGACTCAGTTTCAGCATCGTCGCCGATCTGGGGTTCAGGCTCGACAGAAGACGGTTTCTGAGATGTTGGCCCGGGTTTGGAGGAGACCACTGGCCGGGTTGGCTTGGGCTCAGGGTTGGCGAAGCGGGTTCTACCGTGATTTTTGAGATAGCCTCTCTCCTGCAACGTGTCCCCCGTAATTGGGCGGGCACCGCCATTTGGCAACTCGGGGTTAAACTCTTTCTCCAACGGTGACTCTTCCAGGTCATCTGCACCCATCCCGGACGATATCTCCATGGCGTCTTTGCGGGCGCGACGCATGCGACGCAGCCCATCAATGACAATGGCCAGAATGACCAGGGTACCTATGGCAATTAACCATTCCCTAAGAGACATAATCATGCAGTCCTGTGTGCGAATCGCGTAACGTCGTTACTCTATGCAAAGCCGCTGCTTAATACAACGCAACGCCTGCCAACATGGCTTTTTTGTCACTTTTACTACGCAGCCTGTATCTATTAATCATACGCTTATCGATTATATTTCAGCCAGCGCGACAGCTTCCTCAACATCGACCGAAACCAGCCGTGAGCAACCCGGTTCGTGCATTGTCACACCCATCAGCTGATTCGCCATTTCCATGGCGATTTTGTTGTGGGTGATATAGATAAACTGTACCTGGCTGGACATCTCTTTCACCATATTGGCATATCTAGCCACGTTGGCGTCGTCCAGCGGCGCGTCTACCTCGTCCAGCATACAGAAAGGCGCTGGATTAAGCTGGAAAATCGAGAACACCAGTGCAATCGCTGTCAGAGCTTTTTCGCCACCGGAGAGCAGGTGAATGGTGCTGTTTTTCTTGCCGGGCGGTCGCGCCATGATTGTGACACCAGTCTCAAGCAGATCTTCTCCGGTTAGCTCCAGATAGGCGTTACCACCCCCAAACACTTTTGGAAACAGAGCCTGCAAGCCAGCATTTACCTTGTCGAAGGTTTCCTTGAAACGCTGACGGGTTTCCCGGTCTATCTTGCGAATCGCGTTGTCCAGAATTTCCAGGGCTTCGATCAGATCTTCGTGCTGGCTGTCCAGATAATTCTTGCGTTCGCTCTGGGCCTGGTACTCTTCAATCGCCGCCAGGTTGATGGCACCAAGGCGCTGGACACGGCCAGCAATCTTCTCCAGCTCTTCTGCCCAGCCCGATTCATTGGCCTCCAGCGACATGGTTTCGAGCACGGTTTTCAGACTGGCATCCAGTTCTTTCAATTGTCCCAGATAATTGCCTGAGCGAATCTCCAGAGCCTGGGATTCCATCTTGTACTTCTCAAGACTCTGTCGGATGTCTTGAATAACATGCTCCGTCCTGCCCCGGCCCTGCTCTTTCTCCCGAACCTCCCGGTCGATATCTTCTAAAGCCTCCCGGGCGGAAACAAGCTTTTCCTCCTCAGCCAGACGACGATCAAGCAGCCCTTCCAGTTGGAGCTGAAGATCTTCCACTGGCTCTTCGGCACTCTCCCGACCTTCCTGCAGAATCTCAACACGCTCTTCAAGCCGTGCCCGCTGTAACTGCATTCGGTCGAGAGTCTGACGCAACCCGTCCCGCTGGCTGGCGAGGGTCTGTACCTGCAATTGCAATTGATGGGCGTGGTCGCGATCGTGCCGTGCCTGCTGTCGCAAATGATCGAGGCTCTCCCGAAGGGTGTCGCGGCGAGCCAGCAAACCTTCCTTCTGTTCTTCGTTATCCTCGGTTCGGGATAGCGCTTCCTGCCATTCAAACCGCGCCTCAGCCAACAATTCCTGCTGTTCTCTCAACTGTTCACTGATGTCGGTGAAGTCATCGACAATACGCTGCAGGCGCGCATCGATCTGTTCACCGCGGGCCCTGAGACCGCTAATTCTTGAAGTACATTCACCAAGCGACCGCTCGGCATCACTCAGCGTTTTACGGGCGTCATCCTGTTCCGTTTCAGCACGGGTTGTTTGCGCTTCCAATGTTTCCAGCCGGGCAAGGTGCTGTTCAAGTTCACCTGCGGCAGATTCGTAATCACTCTGCAACTGCGACACTGTTTGCTGGCGTTCGAACACTCCGATCTGGCCCGCATCGGATAGCGGCATACGCAACCAGTGACGGCCAAGCCAAACCCCGTCGCGGGTGAGGATACTGCCGGAAGGAGGAAGCTGTTCACGGTGGGCCAGGGCTTCGGCAAGCGACTCAGCCATCTCGATCGCCCCCAGTATGTCGCTGAATCCACCAGCATTCTGCACCTTGGCCTGGAGCGTGTTGTTATCTGTTGCTGATTGCCCGTGGTCGATACCCGGTTCTACCAGCGACACACCTTTCGGGGCATATGAGAGGGCCTCACCCAAATCAGCAATACTTGACACACAGAGACTCTGGGACAGATGGTCCAAAACCTGCTCAACGGCGAACGACCAATGCGGATCGATACGCATTTCTTTGGCGATTCGTGGCTGCTCTCCAAGATCGTAGTGGCTCAGCCAAGCCTGCAGGTCATCATCCTTACCGCCCATCTGCTCATTAAGCAGGGATTGTTGGGAGTCCATGCTGGCTTTCAGAGATTGAACGTTCTGGCGCTGTTCAGAAACCCTTAAATCGACGTCTTTCTGGTGCTGACGAGCTTCCTGCAAGCGATCCTGGATAACATCGATACGCTCAACGGCCTCTTCTCGCTGTAAACCGGCAATTTGCTCCTGCTCGCTTAACTCTTCAAGCTCTTCCCTATTGAGCTGACCTTCCAGCAACACTTTTTCCTCCTCGAGACGGTGCTGTCGGCTGAGCAGGCGCTCGATGGTTTCTTCCAGGGAACGGATTCGGGACTGAGCGAGCTCTGCCTGACGTTGTGCATCCGACGACCGGCTGCTGAATGTTTCCCAGTTCTGCTGCCAATCGTTCATTGCCTGTTCGGCTTGTTGCAATTTCTGCGCGGATTGCTCACCGTGTTCTGCCAAAGCTTCCTGCTCGGGCCCGAGCATGCTGATCTCTTCCAGGATACCGTTCAGACTGAATTCATCTTGCTCAAGTTCCCTGGCCAATTCCCGCTGGTTCGCCATTGCCTGATCAAGTTCGGCGGCCATCTGACGGCTGCGCTCGCGCTGATGTTCCAGACTTTGTTCAATACGTGCGATATCAGCGCCTGCTTCATAATAGCGAGCCTGGGCCTTGTTGAAGTGCTCGGTTCGCTGCTGATGGCCTCCCCGCAGTGACTCCAGAGAAGTCTCCAGGTTGACCCGTTCGGTCAGTACTTTTTCAAGCTCAAGCTCCGTATCCCGGATACGGGTTCGGGCGCTTTGAAGATCAGTATCCAGTGCCTGCCAACGCAGTACGGTCAACTCAGCTTTCTTCTGGCGCTCTTCCTGCTTCAGGGCTTTGTATTTTTCTGCGGACTGGGCCTGGCGCTGCAGGTGCTGGAGTTGACGATCCAGCTCTTCCCGCAGATCAGTTAACCGTTCCAGGTTTTCCTGAGTCCGCCGCATGCGGCTTTCAGTCTCTTTACGACGCTCTTTGTACCTGGAGATTCCGGCAGCTTCTTCGATATAGATCCGAAGCTCTTCCGGCTTGGCCTCGATTAATCGGGATATCATGCCTTGCTCGATAATGGCATAGCTTCTCGGGCCCAGCCCCGTACCCAGAAACAAATCGGTGATGTCCCGACGGCGGCATTTGGTTCCGTTCAGGAAGTAATCGGACTGGCCTTCTCGGGAAACCCGCCTTCTAACTGAAATTTCGTTGAAGTTAGCAAACTCGCCCGGTGCCGCGCCGCTGGTATTATCAAAAACCAGTTCTATAAACGCTTGCCCCACTGGCTTACGCGCTGTGGAGCCGTTGAAGATGACATCGGTCATCGACTCACCGCGCAGGTACTTTGCAGAGCTCTCGCCCATTACCCAGCGCACGGCGTCGATGATGTTGGATTTGCCACAGCCGTTAGGGCCAACAACGGCGGTCATATTGGAGGGAAAAGGCACCGTGGTTGGGTCAACAAAGGACTTGAAGCCTGCCAGTTTGATCGATTTCAGACGCATTTTAGGTTCTGTTCGTCCGCTCTTCGGGTCCAAGAATACTGAGTACCTGACGGCGCTGGTGCGCTCCAAACTCACGGATACTGGCCTCAAGCGCTGTCGCATCCGAATTACTAATCGCTGAGGCCAGTTGTCGGAAAAACCTCTCGGTTTCAGCAAGCTCACCTTGAAAGCTTTCCAATGCAACATAATACGTGCGGCTGATGGCCGGTTTGAAGTTTTCCAGAGTTTCCTTCAGAAACGGATTATCGACCATACGGTAGGCATATCGCATGACGCCAAAACCTGCCTCTATCACGTTTTCAGTGGTCCTCTCCCGGCCGGATGTTCCGGAGTCAATCAACAGCTGTAATTCGTTAACCCTGGCCATCATCCCTGCCAGATAAGGCTCCGACCACCGTTCCAGTACCTTGCGACCCAGCATACACAAAAGTTCAATATAAATGTCATACAGGCTGTCCACCAATTCCGGTGTCAGTTGGGAAACAACCGCTCCCCGGCGGGGGAAAATCTCTATCAGATGTCTCCGCTCAAGGATAAGCAAGGCTTCTCTTACCGAGCCGCGACTTACGTCCAGTTCAACGGCAACTTTAAGTTCCTGGATGCGCTCACCGGGGATCAATTGCCCGGTAATAATTCTTTGCCCCAAATGCTGGGCAATTTGCGCAGACAGACTCTCTGGTGCCTGGAATCTCATAGCTGCCTTCGTTGCGTGGAATTTGGACATCGCCATCAGGTCGCGAAGTGTATCATAACCCTAGTCATCGCCTGCGGCTTCCAATGGGTTACTAACGTAGCAGGGAAAATAATTTCCGCTTCGTGGACGTAAAATTGACAACCTGCAGCTATCTCTTGATGGGCCATCAAATTACTTCTTTTATCTAATTGTTTTATAATGATTTATTAGCCGTGGCATTATGTGTGCATGAAAAATTTAAAAAGGCACTATATACCCGGAGATAGGCGATGTCAGGCAACACTACCCCCTTTACTGCACTGAAAAGCAATCAGCCCCATAAACTCGCTGCATTGCGTAAAGCCAGCAAACAATGGCAGGAAGCGGGCGATGTATTCAGCAGGTTATCCCGGCGAATGACAACTTCCCTGTCTCTAGAAGCATTAGTGGCCATCTTTGCAGAAGAGCTTGCTCAGATCATTCCTTACGACCATCTGTTATATCGCAATACCATCGGCACTCAGGAGTTCGTTTATGCTTCTGGCCTGGGTGGGCAGCACCGTTGCAATTTCAGGCTTACACTGGAAGGTATCAACTACGGTGGGTTAACTCTGACTCGTCGCAGCCGATTCTCGCAAGAAGAGCTTGAGGGAGTGGAGCACTTGCTGACCGCGGCGATCTGCCCGATTCGGAACGCCTGCCAATACACGGCAGTGCAGCAGGCGGCTCATACCGACGCTCTGACCAACATCCCGAACAAACGGGCTCTGGATAACGCCCTTGCCCAGGGTTGCTGCCTCAGCGACCGCCATGGAGACAATTACACCTTGATTCTGTGTGACCTCGACAATTTCAAGAAGGTAAATGATACCCACGGTCACGTTGTTGGGGATTTCATTCTTCAGGCAGTCGCACAGGAGTTGGCCAAGGCCACACGCAACAGTGACAGCATTTATCGCTTTGGAGGTGAGGAGTTTGCCGTTATCCTGCCCAATACGGCAGAAAATGAAGCCCGTCAGTTAGCTGACCGGATTCGGGATTTTATCAGTCGCATTTCAGTGAATTGCGGCGAAACCAATGTA
>JBBQMX010000100.1:0-6850 GCA_038329375.1 Pseudomonadales bacterium
ACTGGACCAGGCCGGGCGCACGGCATTGCTTGAGGTTCTGGCCCGACCTGTTCAATTCTCGATAACCGGGTCCGCGCCAATGACGTTGACCCTCACCGCTGTCGGAGAGCAGGTCAGGGTGGGCAGCAGCCCTGTCGAAGAGCCCGCGCTGGCACTGTCCGGGCGGCCACTGGCGTTTGCAGCCCTGGCTTTGGGTGACAACAGCGTATTTGCCAGCGGACGCCTGATCGTGGCAGGCGATACCGCAACAGCACACCAGTTCCAACGTACCCTGGAACAACTCGATCCGGACTGGGAGGGCGCGCTGGCTCAATACATCGGCGATCTTCCGGCGCACTTTATCGGCCAGCGCCTGCGGGGAGCGATACGCTGGAGTAAATCAGCCTACTCCGTGCTCAACGCCAACGTAGAAGAATATATCCACGAAGAAAGCCGGAGTCTGCCGGGCAAACGGGAACTGGAGGCCACCTTCGGAGACATTGACCAACTGAGCCTGCAGGTTGAACGTCTGGACGCGCGTATTGAACGGCTCAGTCAGCAGTCTGGCTTGCCCAACCCCGCCGACTCACCACCGGAGCACTCGTGACTCGCCTGCATCGACTCTGCCGAATTGCCTGGGTATTCTGCAAATACCGGCTCGACATCTTTTTACCGATGGCTGAACTGCCAGCGGTGCTGAAAGTTCTTTTCCTGCTGGCGCCCTGGCACCTGTTTCCGCAACCGAAACTGGACCGTGGCGACAGGCTGCGACTTGCCCTTCAGGAACTGGGGCCAATTTTCATCAAGTTCGGCCAGATACTGTCAACCCGCCGTGACCTGCTGCCCGACGATATGGCTCTCTCGCTGCAGCAGCTTCAGGACCGGGTGCCGCCATTTCCGGGGGAGCAGGCAAAAAGCATTATCGAGCGCTCTCTGGGGGCGTCTGTCGATGAACTGTTTGCCAGGTTTGACCTGGCACCGATGGCATCAGCGTCAGTTGCTCAAGTTCATGCCGCCACGCTAAAGGACGGGCGCCGGGTAGTGGTCAAGGTCATCCGCCCCGCCATTGAGCGCACGATCCGCCAGGATATTGCGCTGATGTACTTTATGGCGAACGGACTTGAGCGGTACTGGTCGGAAGGCCGGCGACTTCGGCCGGTGGATGTTGTGAGGGACTACGAAACCACCATTTACGATGAACTCGACATGCAACGGGAAGCGGCCAACGCCAGCCAGCTGCGGCGTAACTTCGAGAGTTCCTCGTTGATCTATATCCCGTCCATTGACTGGGACTACACCCGTAAGTCGGTGCTGGTCATGGAACGCGTCCAGGGTATTCCGGTGGCCGATATTGATGCCCTCAATGCCGCCGGAGTCGATATGAAAGTGCTGGCTGAAAAAGGCGTGGAGATCTTTTTCACCCAGGTGTTCAGGGACAGTTTTTTCCACGCCGACATGCACCCCGGTAATATCTTTGTTGATGCCACCCACCCTGACGATCCGAAATACATTGCCGTCGATTTCGGTATCGTGGGCACCCTGGCGCCGGATGACCAGAGCTATCTGGCCCGTAACCTGCTGGCCTTCTTCAAACGGGATTATCGCCAGGTCGCTCAACTGCACATCCAGTCCGGATGGGTGCCACCGGAAACTCGGGTAAACGAATTTGAAGCCGCGATACGCACCGTCTGTGAGCCTATTTTCGAGCGCCCACTGAAGGACATTTCCTTCGGCCAGTTCCTGCTGCGCCTGTTCCAGACCGCTCGACGCTTTGAGATGGAAGTTCAGCCCCAACTGGTACTGCTGCAGAAAACTCTACTCAACGTGGAGGGCCTGGGCCGCCAGTTGTATCCGGATCTTGACCTTTGGAGCACCGCCCAGCCGTTCCTGGAAAACTGGATGCGCAAGCGCATCGGACCCTCCGGCCTGATACAATCTTTACAATCGCATCTGCCTGCCTGGCTCGAGCAGTCACCGGAAATGCCTCAACTGGTGCACGACGCACTGGTTCAGATACGCAATACGCAACCCTCCGGTGCACAAAGCGAGGTCATGCTGGTACAGCTCCGCGAGCAGCAGAGCAGAGTCAACAAGCGCTGGCGTTACACCGTGCTTGCAGCCGTGCTGGTGAGTGTTGCCTGGCTGACCAGCCAGGAAGATGCACTGATACTGGCCCGGGAATTGCCTGCTCACGGGTGGGTGATGCTGGGCGCAGCGGCCTTCCTGGTATTCCGGGGCACGCGCTGAACACTTTTGATCAATGAAAAGTTCAGGATTCACAGAAATGCAAGATTCATCACCTACTATAGAAAGCCTCGACTGGCTGGATGCGGTCCGCTGGACGGATGATGGCCTTGTCCCTGCCATCGCTCAGGAAGCCACCACCGGTGACATTCTAATGATGGCATGGATGAACCGGGAATCCCTGGCGTTGACCGCTGCCGAGGGCCGCGCGGTGTACTGGTCCCGGTCAAGGGGTCAACTCTGGCGCAAGGGTGAGTCATCCGGGCACGGCCAGACGATTGTCGAGATCCGGCTGGATTGCGACAACGACGTGGTGCTGCTAAAAGTGGAACAGGCAGGTGGGATCGCGTGTCACACAGGACGCAGGAGCTGCTTCTATCGGCGATTTGAGGGCGGACAATGGCAAAGCGTTGATCCTGTCCTGCGGGACCCGGGTGAGATCTATGGCAACAATCACGGAGGCGGCCAGGATGAGTGATGTACTGGAGAAACTTGCACTGGTGCTGGAGGCTCGCAAAGAGGCGGACCCGGACAGTTCCTATGTCGCCAGTCTTCATGCCAGGGGTCTGAACAAGATTCTCGAAAAAGTGGGCGAAGAATGCATCGAGACGGTTATTGCCGCCAAGGATGCCCAGCAGTCGGGGAACACAGACGATGTCGTCTATGAAACCGCAGACCTCTGGTTCCATACTCTGGTGATGCTGTCGAATCTGGGCCTCGGCCCTGACGATGTGTTGAAGGAGCTCGCGCGCCGGTTCGATTTATCCGGGCACGACGAAAAAGCGGCCCGAAAAAACAATTGACGCCACCTGTGCAGGTGTTCGGTTCCGGACCACAGTGGCGTACAATTAAACTGACACTATGTTCTTGTTGATGAGGACCCGTTTATGGGCATCAGTATCTGGCAACTGTTAATCGTACTTGGCATTGTAATTCTGTTGTTCGGAACCAAGAAACTCCGCAACATTGGCACTGACCTTGGTGGCGCTATTCGTGGGTTCAAAAAATCCATGGGTGATGACGACAGCACCAAGGACGATACCAACGCCAACATCGAGAGTAAGTCCGACGCACAGGTTTACGAAGCTACGGCAGAAAAGGCCGAAGACAAGCCTCGCACCTGAGTACGGCCTGAATGTTCGATATCGGCTTTCTTGAACTCCTGATTTGCGGCGTTATAGCGTTGCTGGTTCTAGGCCCCGAACGGCTGCCCACGGCTGCCCGTGCGGCAGGCCGCTGGATCGGCAAGACTCGCCGCATGGTGGGTCAGTTCACCTCGGAACTGGATCGTCAGCTAAAAGCCGACGAGCTTCGTGAGGAACTGCGTAAAGCTGGCGACATCGGTCTTGATGATGTCCAGAAAAACGTTCGCGGTGCTCTGGATCAAGCAAAAAAATACGAACACATGATTTTGCCTGACGACAAAGTGAAACCACCGCGGCCGGCTCCGGCGACACGGCGACAAGCAGCTCCCAGAACACCCGAAGCCGTTGCAACTGACACCGTCCAGGGATCACAGGCTGAGGTTGAAAAAACCGAACCGTCGGTAGCACCGTCGTCTACCACCACACCCCAGGATAAATCGTCGGAAAACCATTCATGACCGCGATACCCCCCGACCATGAAACGTCGGAGCCGACGACACCGGAAGAACATCATGAGATGCCGCTGGTCGAGCACCTGCTCGAGCTGAGAAATCGGCTGCTCAAAATTGTTCTCGCCGTGGTGGTGTGTTTTGCGGTGGTCTACCCGTTCGCAAACGAGCTATATCTGTGGATGTCGCAACCCCTGCGGGACTTGCTGCCGGAAGGGCAGATGATGATCGCCACGGATGTCACCTCGCCGTTCTTCGCGCCCCTGAAACTGGCGCTGGTGGTGGCGGTGTTCGCGGCCATTCCCTATATTCTTTACCAGGTCTGGAGCTTTATCGCCCCGGGGCTCTACAAACATGAGAAAAAACTGGCTTTCCCCCTACTGGCGACCTCGGTTCTGCTGTTCTATCTTGGTGCCGCGTTTGCCTATTATGTGGTGTTTCCACTGGTTTTCGGCTTCTTCACGGCCATCGGCCCCGAGGGCATTGTCGAGCTACCGGATATCAACAGTTATCTGAATTTCGTACTGAAAATGTTCTTCGCCTTCGGCGTCGCTTTTGAAATACCCATAGCGACAATATTGCTGATTCTCTCCGGTGCCACCACCGCCAGCGATCTTGCTGCGAAACGGCCCTACGTGGTGGTGGGGTGCTTTGTCATCGGCATGATGCTGACACCTCCGGATATCATTTCCCAGACCTTGCTGGCAGTACCCATGTGGATTCTGTTCGAGCTGGGTATTCTGTTTGGTCGTTTTGCCCAGCGCCGAGTGCCCTCTGAACATACGGAAACTGCTGGCGAATGAACCTGGCTTTGCTGTTCGAGGAAGACTTCACCGGTCCAGATCAGGTACGCCTGACAGGACGGCGGCGGGACCACCTGGCCACTATCGTCAGGGCCAATGAAGGTGACTCTCTTCCGGTGGGAAAAGCCGATGGGATGATCGGCGTCGGAAAAGTACTTCATCAGACGGAAAGCTATATCGACCTCCAGGTCGGATTCAGCCTACCGCCTCCCAAGGCGTTACCACTCACGCTGATCCTTGCCATGCCGCGTCCGAAGATGTTTCGCAGGGTGCTCCAGACCTGCGCCACGCTGGGGATAAAAGATATCTGGCTGATCAACGCTTACAAGGTTGAAAAAAGCTTTTGGCAGACACCCTTACTGGCAGACGCCAGCATTCGCGAGCACCTGACGCTCGGCCTCGAACAGGGTCGTGATACCGTCATGCCGGAAGTGCATGTCCGCAAACTGTTCAAGCCATTTGTTGAAGATGAACTACCTGTGCTGCTGACGGGCCGAAAAGCACTGGTAGCGCACCCCGGCACTTCAACCCCCTGCCCCTTTCACTTGCGCGAACCCGCCGCTCTGTGTATCGGCCCGGAAGGCGGATTTATACCCTACGAAGTGGATAAACTGGTCGCTGCTGGTTGCGAAGCCGTACATCTGGGTGCCCGTATTCTGAGGGTAGAGACTGCGGTGCCTGTATTGGTAAGCCGGTTGTTTGACGCCTGCCAGTAGCAACCGTTTACGCCGAATGCTCATGACCGGCACGCTTCTGCCACCATGCGAGCAACGGCGTTATCGCCCCTACCAGAATGGCGCCGGCGATAAGCCCCACAACGCCATCCGCCAGAATCGGCAGCACCACTTCCATAACTCCGCTGAAAGAGACAGCAAAATCTTGAATGGCCTGGTAAATGGGGGGAATGCCATGGGTCAGAATGCCTCCACCCACCAGAAACATCGCGATCGTCCCGAGTATCGAGAGAGTTTTCATCATATGGGGCGCGAGCCATAAAATGCCTCGCCCCAGCGATTGCTGGAACTGACTGTCGCGCTGGCTGAGATAAAGACCGCCATCATCCAGTTTCACGATACCGGCTACCAGCCCATACACTCCGACGGTGATAAACAAAGCCACCACCGCAAGCACCAGAAACTGCATGCCAATTGACTCGGCACTGACGGTTCCCAGGGTGATGGCGATAATCTCGGCTGACAGGATGAAATCGGTGCGGATCGCACCTCGAATTTTTTCTTTCTCAAGCGCTTTCATATCAATCTTGGGGTCTGCCAGCGCTTTTCTCAGTTCATCTTTGTGAGCCTTGGCTTCCTTGGAATGCAAAAACTTATGGGCAAGCTTTTCAAAGCCCTCATAGCAAAGGAAGGCACCGCCAAGCATCAACAAAGGCGTAACCAACCAGGGCACAAAGAAACTGATTGCCAGGGCAGCCGGTACCAGAATCGTCTTGTTGAGCAATGATCCCTTGGCGACCGCCCAGACCACAGGCAGCTCCCGGGCAGGCTTGACACCACTGACCTGCTGCGCGTTAAGGGCAAGGTCGTCCCCTAACACACCCGCAGTTTTCTTGGCCGCGACCTTGGTCATGACCGACACATCGTCAAGTACAGCAGCTATATCGTCGATCAGTAGTAACAGGCTACTTCCGGCCATGGCATCCAGTCCTTGTTGGTTTGGTGAGCACGATCATTGGCTTCATTAAGATTAACGATTCAACCCCATGGCTTCAGCAGCCAGACGGTTTTTGACGGGACCGAGCCGGTCCAGCCAGCGCATACCGGTGTTGCGCAGCCAGCGCAGAGGCAACTCGTCGCTGGCGAAGAGTCGTTTGAACCCTTCCATGGCCGCCATCATCGCCAAGTTATCGCCTTTACGACGGCGCTGGTAGCGGGCCAGGACCTGCTCATTGTCAGGTTGCAGGCCAGCCTTGCGCGACCTGGCCAGCTCTTCGAGCAACACCGCCACGTCACTGTACCCGAGGTTGGCCCCCTGGCCCGCGAGCGGGTGAATTGTGTGAGCCGCATCGCCAACCAGGGCAAACCCGGGGCGCACATAATCCTTCGCGTGACGCTGCCGCAGTGGAAAAGCGAAGCGCCTGGATACCGCCTCAATTGCCCCCAACCGCTGCTCAATGGCCATTTCCAGGGCGCTGATAAATTCACCATCGTCCAGAGCCATAAGGCGCCGGGCTTCAGCGGTGTCCTGGGACCAGACAATTGAGCAGAAATGG
>JBBQMX010000101.1:0-6795 GCA_038329375.1 Pseudomonadales bacterium
CGATAAGCTCGAAATTGTGTCCATGGAAGGTCGCTATTACCTTGCGCGCTTCGCCTTTGAAGGCTCTGACGCCACTACCTATCTCCTTACCGATGAAAGCGACAACCCGAAACTGTTCAATGGAGCGTCGGCGGTAAAGGAGTACTTCAAACGATACCATCCTGCCTCCACGGAACTGATACCGCCTACCGGTACTGATGAAATGGTCGGTATGCCTTCAGCAGATATGGTTGAGATGAAGGTTAAGCTCTGAGGTCTTTACATCATCCGTAGATAACCAATCAAAAACAAAGAACAGACGATGCCGGAAATCACTGCCGCTTACTCCTGACCTGGCACCGTAGGTCTCGCTGCCTGTGCTTTCAATGCTTCCAGATCCCTGGCTTCAACCCCCAGATCGCGCCAATTATCCGGGTGGCAGGTGAACAGCAGAATCTGATGGCGCTGGGAGGCATCGAAAAGTATTCGTTTCATGCCTACCAGGCGGGTCGAGTCGCTGTGGACCAGGGTGTCATCCAGAATAATGAGGGTCGGTCTGCCCGCTTCCTGCAGCAGGTCCGCATAGGCGAGTCGGCTTATCAGGCCCATTTGTTCCCGGGCGCCGAAACTGAGTTCGGTGACCTGACCGAGTTCTTTGCCTCTGGTGAACGTGCCGGGCATAAGCTGTTCGTTCACTTCCAGCCGGGCGTGGGGGAAAAGTACGCTGAGGTAATGGTCCAGATGTTTCTGCAGGGGCGCCTGGAGGCGTTTTGTCAGCGCCTGCCGCCTGGTTTGCAATAGATTGAGCAACAGATCCAGCGCCCGGGCGCGACGATGCAGTTCGTTGTAGCGCCGGTTCATGTGTTCCAGCGTTGCTGCTTGTTCGCTACGCTGCTCTTCCAGGCCCTCGGCACCCCAGGCTTCCAGGCGGCCACGCAGTTCGTGGATTTCCAGGGCGCGGCCATTATGGGCCTTTGCCAGTTGTTCGATGGTCGCCTTGAGCCGGATTATATCCTGCTGTAACAGCTCCGGCCGGGCCTCATCGATGGAGGCCTTGCGCTGCGCCATAGTGATTTCCAGCGCCTGCTGGTTTTTCTTTTCATCGGTTATGTTGCGATCCAGCTCGTCTTGTTGCTTCTGACGCTCTGGACTGGTGAGCTCTGCTTTTAGCTGCTCCCACTCGCGGTTTGCGCTTTCGCAGGCGTAGCCGACTTTGAGAATTCGGGTTTGATGTTGACGAAAAGCCTGCTCGGCCTCGTTCAGCCGTTGGTCAGCGGTCGCAAGGCCTGCCTCCGCGGCGGGCAAGTTTTTCGGGGCCTCATCGGACTCCGGCTCGGCCATGGGCTGCAAGTCTTTGCGCCGCTCTGCAAGCTCTGCGCTTACCTCCGCCTGCCGGCTTCTGAGGCGCTCAATGCCGTTGGGTGCGACGGACTTAAGCAATTCGTCCAGGCGTTCAACCTGAGCGCTGGCTTCCTGGTATCGGGCCAAGCGTGCTTCGGCTACAGCAAGGGAGTCAACACCAAGGCTGGTGAGTTGGTCCTGCCGGTCTTTACTATGGTGCTCAATCTGGCGGCGTACACGCCCAAGGTCCTCACCGCCGGGGGTAATGCCCAGGGTTCCAACACCGGGAATCTCCAGAGTGCTGTCATCCAGAAGCTTCTCAGTGCCCTGCCCGTCAACGGTTTTGTCGTTCAGCTGCAGAGTCTTACCTGGCTCAAGCCGCCAGCTTATACGGGTGGCAATACCCTCTGAGCGGATGGTCTCTTCTTCCAGAGCGCGCTGGGTTTTCTGGAGTTTCTGCACGCCAGCTTTGTCGATCAGGTTTTGCTGTTTAACTTGCCTCGCTTCATCCAGTTGTAGCTGGTTGTCGTTGGCTTTGGCGAGATTAGCTTCCAGTCGCTTGATGTCATTCTCAAGCTGGGCCAAGTCCCTTTGCAGGCGTTGACGCTGGTCATGCAAGCGGGCTTTATGGACCCCCTGTTTGGCGGACTCATAGTGCTTGCGGGCATCTTCAAAAGCGGTGTTCAGCACCGGGGCCCGGGCCTGCTCATGTTGGAAGGCGCGCTCGGCGCGCTGATAGTCCGCTTCCCGTTGATCCAGCCTCCGGCGCTGATCCTGAAACTGCTCCTTGTTGCGCATCAGCAAGTCGAGCTTCTGTTGAAGGCTGTTAAGTCCCTCCATGTCGCTTTGTTGTTGTTGCTGCAGGGTCTCGATTTCCCGGAAGCGGGTTTCAGCCTGTTCCAGGTTGTCGCGGGCTTCGTCCCAGGGGCGCTCCCGTTCGGCCTGATCGTGGTCTTCCCGCAAGTTGCCTAGCCGGTCGACCAGCGACTGATAACGTTCAATGCGCTCATCGAGTTCGGCCAGTCGTACGTTCAGCTGTTGCCGGTCCCGGTCCAATTGCGCGTAGTCGCCGCGCGGTTTGCCAGTGGCGGTGAGCAGTTCGGCGCGCTGCTGTTCGACAGCCTGGATCACCTCGTCTCCGCCACTGCTGGCCACTTCGCCAACCAGGCTGTTGAGGGCAGATTGCAGGTGGTCACTGGCGTTGCCAACAGCCAGTTCAATGTCCTGACCGGTGCCTTGCTCCACCCAAAGCAGGCCGGGTATGCCCCAATGTTCAGCTTTACTGGCGCCTTTGCCGGCAAACTGGTAACCCAGCAGATTGGCCAGTTTTTCTTCCGCCTCTTCCCCGCTGAAGCTGTCTGAACCTACCTGTAGATCACAGCGTTTGCGTTGCAAAAATTGCGTGGTGAGTTGCCAGCGCTGCTGGCCATGCTCGAATGACAGCTCCACTGTGGGCGCGGCGACGGAGTCCCCCCAGGGGCGCAGGTCCTCAACGGCACTGGAGCGATAACGTTCGAAAAAAGCGGCACGGATCGCCCGCACCAGAGTGCTCTTACCGGATTCGTTGGGGCCGTGAATAAGGTTGATGCCCGGCTGCAGGTTATCCAGCGTGAGACTGGTTTTAAACTGGCGGAGCTGCTCTATGCAGACGCGTTGCAGTTTCATTGCCCTGCCTCCCCGTTTGCATTTCCGTGCTCCAGCGGAGCCGGCGCTTTGTCGGTGGTCCCCTGCGCGCTTCTGTCTTTAAGCAGCCGGGCCAGAATACCCAGAGCATCCCGGGCCCCGGCTTGGTTCTCATCGCTTTGCATGGTTCTCAGATCATTTATAGCTTCACCCAGATAACCGTCAGCGTGGAGGGCGGCAATGTCTTCATCGGTGGGTTCCAGTTGCAGGCCGGCGCGATCGCAGGACACGCTTCGGTATCGGGCCTCTGCAATGGACAAGGCTGCTGTCAGACGCTGGTCATCCGCCAGGGTTATAGTGCCCTCAAGGTGACAATCGACCACGGAGGCTTCTGGCAATCCCTCCAGGCGTTTCAACAACTCGTCGAGGTCGGATGCCACTGAAAGCTGCGCCCGCCAATGGTGCCAGCGGTACTTCGCCGTGTCATAAGGGCTCACCGTAGGGCGAGCACCGGGCTCGGCAATCTCCACTATCAGCGCAAAACCTGCATCATTATTACGGAACCGCTCGGGCTCCGGCGTGCCGCTGTACCAGGTCCGCTCATCGACTTCTTTTAACCCATGCCAATCGCCCAGGGCCAGATAATCGAGGTGTGCCCGCTCGGTTCGGTCTGGCGCGATGGGGTTGGTGGCGTCCACTTCCTCCGGCAGGATGCCCTGCACGCTGCCATGGGCCAGCCCGACGCGGATGAGTCCGGCGGGCGTCGTCATGGCATCAAAGGCTTCAGTCAGATCACTGTAGGTATGCCGCTGGGTCAGAGGTGCTGCCAACACCGCAATACCCTGCTCGGACAACTGGATAATGCCGCTCTCAAGTGCCAGCAATACATTTGAGGGAACGGCATTAAGTCGCTGTGCCCGGGTCCACACACTTTCCACCAGCGCCGCATCATGGTTGCCTGGCAACAGTACCCAGGGGCCTGTAAAACCCACCATGGCGTTGAACACTCGCCGTATGGTCCGGTCCGACACGGTCTGGGCATCGAATACGTCACCCGCTACCAGCACCGCGTCACAGCCTTGCTCTGTGGCAAGTTTCGCCAACCGCTCAATGGCCGCGTAACGGGCTTCGGCCAGAGCTGCGCCGTCATCGGTATCGAACCGGCTGAACACGCGCCCCATCTGCCAGTCTGCAGTGTGTAGAAACTTTGGCATAGGTACTCTCCAAGTGGGTGCTCTCCAAGTGGGTGCTCTCCAAGTGGATGCATCTCAAAGAAGGTGTCCTCCCGCTGGTGTCCAGGCCGGAGTTCAGAGCGTGTTATAGCATTGTTTGGCTTACCCGGCTTTTTGTTGCTCCCGGTAAAGTGCAGCGCCCAGGGCTTTGAAATAAGCACCAAAGGCATGATTGATCGATTGCCGTTGTGCCCCCCCGGGATAAAGCCCATCCTTTGTTTCCAGGGAGTCACGACTGCCCCGGACCAGAAACCAGCTGTGTGGCAAAGCGTCTTCTACGAACCCTTCGAAGGCCCTGGCACACAATTCTTCCGGGCGAGCATAGTAAAGTGTACCAATGGACTGGTCTGCCTGTTTGGAATGACGGAAAAGTTCGCTGGGGGCAGTGCCGTCTTCACTCAGTAGAATTCGCTTGAAGCATTCTGCCAACAGGGCGCTTAATGAATGCGCTTTCATCACCCGGCTATCAAGCCAGGCGCTGGAAGCAAACTGGAACCGGTCACTTTCACAGAACGCCTTACTGCCCATGTAGTGATCAAACGCATGGAACCACTCATGAGCCAGGCTGCCAGCACCGGCATTTTTGGCGAGAGCCAATTGCCGTGTGGCGGGAATATAGTGTGCCGCAACGCCAGGGCGGCCACCAATACCGTATTGCAGCCCGAGGGTTTGCCGCAGCGAAATCAGCTGCTCAGGCCCCTGCAGGGCTGTCATCAGGTCACTCAAGGCCTGATGAAATTTGATCGCAGCCCGGTCCCGCTCCGCTTCTGACACCCAACGGCCAATTTCGATGCCGCGAAACTGGAACCGTCTGCGCACCGTCACAAAGCTGACGATATTGTCTTGCTGCGCACCTGCCATTAATCCCACGTTTACACTTCCCCCATTTCCGCTATGGCACCGAACCGCAACAGCGGCACACTCCTGATCTCATTTGCCACGTTCAATGAATGGCGGATAGAGATACTGGTTTTTTATACAGTATTGTGGAATGTACAGTTCAGTTGGTCAAGGAAATGAAGAGTGGCTCCGGCAATCCCGCCCCTTTTAGAGGGCTGCAAAAGTAGAGCCCAGGCCTTTGGTGAAGGGCAGGAAGCCGTAAAAGAAAGGGGTCGAGTTCCCGACTGACCCCTGAAAGATTCAAATCAGCAACAGCTTGTCAGCGCACTTTCGAAAGGAATTTCTGGGTTAGCGGGTTTTGCGGATCGGTAATAACCTGTTTGGCCTCACCAAGCTCGGCAATCACGCCTTCATGAAAGTAAGCGACGCGATCAGACACATCACGGGCGAAGCCCATTTCATGCGTCACGCAGATCATGGTCATACCTTCGTCCGCCAACAGCCGCAACGTATCCAGAACCTCTCCCACCAATTCGGGATCAAGAGCGGATGTAACCTCATCAAAAAGCATGCAATCGGGTTTCATGGCAAGGGCGCGGGCAATCGCCAGGCGCTGTTGTTGACCTCCAGACATTTTAGTCGGGTAGACGTCAAACTTGTCACCCAGGCCAACATGCACCAGTTCCTTTTTGGCGATTTCAATCGACTCTTCCTTGCTCATTTTTTTGACGATTCTGGGCGCAAGGGCCGCATTTTCCAGCACGGTCATATGGGGAAAGGAGTTCCATTGCTGAAAGACCATACCCAGCTTCTGGCGCAGCTTGTCCTTATTCGTCTCTTTGCTATGGACGTCAACACCTTCCACGATGATTTTGCCCTTGTGAATAGCCTCAATAGCATTGATGCAATACAGCAGGGTCGACTTGCCACTTCCGGAGCCGCCGATAATGCTCAGCACTTCGCCTTTGTCGACTTCCAGACTGACGCCTTTAAGAACTTCAAGATCACCAAAGGATTTATGGACGTTCTGGATACTGATCATATTGCCATTTTCCTCTCAACATACCGACCATATGACGATAAGGGGTATGAAATAATAAAGTAGAAAATACCCACACCGATCAGAATCATCAGTGGTTGCTGGGATCGGGAGATGAGCTGGTCGGACGTGCGCAGCAGTTCCATATAGCCAATAACAGAAACCAGAGCCGAGTCTTTGATAACACTCAGGGCAACACCCAGCCAGGAGGGAAAAACTGCGCGCAAACCGATAGGTAAGCGAATGTGGAAGATTGTTTGCCAGTAGGTCATACCCAATGATCTGGCTGATGTCTGCATGGATTGCTGCACGCTTTCGAAGCCACTACGAAAAACCTCACTCATAAAGGCCATGGTATAAAGCGAAAGAATGATGGAGCCAGCCACAAAGGGATCCAGTGGGTACCCCATCGCGCCAACAAAGGTTGAAAAAAGTACGAGCTGGATAATCAGCGGTACACTTCTGAGTATATCCAGTACACCACCAAACAGTGCGTTGACTACTTTGTTGCTTTCGGCGCGCATAAAACCGACGGCCAAACCCAGTAGGGTTCCCAACACTATTGCTACTACCGATATGGTCACCGTATTCATGACACCGGTAAGAATAAAACCGGTATCGTCCCAGGACATTGGCGTAATTAAGGAGTTCATCAGTTTTCCCCCTTGAATAGTTTGCGGGAAAGTATTGACGAACTGATCAGCACCAGCTTGGTAATGATGAAGTTCTTAACCGCTGCCA
>JBBQMX010000102.1:0-6721 GCA_038329375.1 Pseudomonadales bacterium
ACAGCCCAACATCACTGCCAGAGTGATGAGTTTTCGCATGGTTGACTCCTGTTGTTTTTGTCTGCGACTGCCATGATTGGCAGTCTTTGTCTCCAATGCGCCGAGGATTATTTGCGATTGGAGACTCGAACAGAATCACCCATTTGGGGGAGGGGGTTAACAAAGGAAGAGACTGGGGCGTTCAGTATTCCGGTCCACTGAACCGGTGGGGTTCCAGTTCCATGTACTCAATGGTGCGCCCAAGCATGATGATCCGCCCGAGGTAGCGCTCTTCACCAGTGGAGGTGAAATCAAACATGAACCGGCGCCATACCCGAAGGTTGCCCTGCTGGTCACGTTTGACCCAGAGACCGCGCAGATAAACCGCTTCATCGAGCAGCAGCACATCCATCTTTTTGCAATAAGCTTTGGCGGCTGTCAGGACAAAGTCCTTTATGGCTTTGGCTTTCCACCAGTACCACACCAGAAAAGCTGCCACGAATAGCCAGAACAGAGTGCTGAGAGTCACGGGCAAAGTGTCCGTCGGGTCATAAGAGTCATCACCTCAGTATAGGGGAGTGGCCAAAAATAGCCCGACAACCGATGGGTCGCCGGGCTTGTGGAAGCTTTCGGTTCAATGCGCGGATACCGGTGTCTGATCGCCCTCTTCTGGCTTGCTGCCGTTTTGGTCGCGTCCCAGCAGGATATAGAACGCGGGCAGTACGAACACGGTGAACAAGGTGCCAATACCCAGGCCTGTGGCGATGGTCAAACCAATGGCAAAACGACTTTCAGCGCCGGGTCCAACCGCGATCAACAGCGGTACCATGGCAAAGATCAGTGCCAGCGATGTCATGATGATCGGCCGTAACCGGATAGAGGCAGCTTCGAGAACAGCCTCACGTTTGCTCAGGCCGCGGTCGACCTGAAGCTGATTGGCGAATTCGACAATCAGGATGCCGTTCTTGGAGACCACGCCGATCAACGTGATCAGTCCGACCTGGGTATAAATATTCATCGTGGCAAACCCGAGTGTAATAAAGGCCATGGCGCCTGCCACAGACATCGGCACCGACACCAGAATAATAAACGGGTCACGCCAGCTCTCGAACTGCGCCGCCAGCACCAGATAGATCACCAGCAGTGACAGGAAGAACGTCACTATCAGGGCGCTGCCCTGATTGGCCAGTTGCCGGGTTTCCCCCGTGTAATCATAGCTGAAGCCCTGAGGCAGTAGTTCCGCGGCCGTTTGTTCCATAAACGCCATGGCATCGCCTGCGGTGGTGCCGGGCATCGGGACGCCTTGGAGGGTGAGCGAGTTAAGCTGATTGAACTGGGTTCGTTGCGACGGCTCTACCGATTTCTCAAAGCTGATCACGCTGCCCAGGGGCACCAGTTCGCCGCTGTCGGCGCGTATGTGATATTCGTCCAGAGCCTGCTCATCGGTCCGGAATTGCTGATCGGCCTGTGGAATCACCTGGTAGGAACGACCTTGCATATTGAAGCGGTTGATATAGCCGCCCCCCAGCATGCTGGACATGGCCTGACCGACGTCCTGCATCGATAGGCCAAGGTCCGCGACTCGGTCGCGATCAACCTTGACGTTGGTGACCGGGCGGTCAAAGTCGATCGACTTCTGAAGGAACATGAAATTACCGCTTTGCATGGCCTTGCCCTGCAACTCATTGGCGACCTCGTTCAGACGCTCGTAGTCCTCACCCGTGGTCAGCACGAACTGGAACGGCAGACCACCTCCGGAGCCCGGCAGGGACGGCCGAGGGAACACGGCGGTCTGGAGACCCGTGACCTTGGACAACGCCTCCTGAAGCTTGGGCTGGACCTCGAACTGGCTGATATCCCGATCACCCCAGGGCGCCATTTTAAATCCACCAAACACCGCGTTAGGCCCGGTAATGCCCAGGATCATGAAGTCTTCGTTATAGCCATCGATCCCGGCCATGCGCTGCTGCACTTCGTCGCCGTGCTCCTGAAGGTATTCCAGGGTTGAGGTTTGGGGGCCGATGCCCTGATAGAAGAGAATGCCCTGATCTTCCGTCGGGGCCAATTCGCTCTGGCTCATGGCGAACATGAAGTAGATCGACGTCAGTACCACCACAGCAAAGAAGATAACCACCGAGATCGTTTGCATGGCTGAGGTCAGCGCGCGCTTGTAACCATTGGCAAGACCGGTGAAAGAGCGCTCCACCAGTTTTTCAAAGCGCCCCGGATTGCCATGGGGCTTCAGCACCAGCGAGGACAGCATGGGTGACAGGGTCAGGGCGACGATACCGGAAATAACCACGGTGCCTGCAAGGGTAAACGCGAATTCGGTAAACAGAGAACCCACCAGTCCGCCCATGAAACCAATCGGGGCATAAACGGCCACCAGGGTGGTGGTCATGGCGATGATCGGTGTTGCCATTTCCCGCGCGCCATTTATAGCCGCATCATACCGGGACTCACCAGCTTCAATATGGCGATGCACGTTTTCCACCATAATGATGGCATCATCCACCACCAGCCCGATCGCCAGCACCATCGACAACAACGTCAGGAGGTTCAACGAAAACCCCATCAACAGCATCACGAAAGCGCCGCCAACCAGTGACAGCGGCACCGCCACGGAGGGGACGATGGCGGCACGGACAGAACCGAGGGTGAGGAATACCACCACCAGTACGATAACCATCGCTTCCAGCAAGGTCTTGATGACCTCGTTAATCGAGTTATCAATGAAGTCCGAAGCGTCATAGGCCAGGCGCACATTAAGTCCCGAGGGCAGCTGTTGTTCGATACCTGGCAGCTCATCCTTTACCAGTTTGGCAACGGTGAGCGGGTTGGCGCCGGGCGACAGCTCAATGGCCACGTAAGTGGCGGGTTGGCCCTTGTAGAGTGCCAACTGGTCGTAGGTTTCCGAGCCCAGTTCAACGCGGGCGATGTCACTTAACCGGATCAGGGAACCGTTCGATTCCTTGACCACGAGATCCTTGAACTGCTCGGGATCGCCGACATCGGTATCGCTGGTCATGCTGATTTTGACGTATTCACTCCGGGTATTGCCGACAGCGGCCTGGTAGTTGTTCTGAAGCAATACATTCACAACCTCCCGGGACGTCAGATCGACGGCGGAGAGCCGCTCGGGATCGAGCCATACCCGCAGGGCAAATTTGCGCCCCAGCAGATCCGCTTTGCCAACGCCTGACAGCGCCTGTAATTTGGGCTGCACCACACGGGTGAGGTAATCGGTTATTTGCGGCACCTGCAATTCAGAGCTGAAAAACGCAATGTACATCAGGGCGGTGGAGTCACCCGTGGTCGAGGTGATGACCGGGTCCTGGGCATCCGCTGGCAATACGTTGCGCTGGCTGGCGACCTTGGCCTGTATTTCGGCCAACGCTGCGTTGGCGTCGTAATTAAGCACCATTTTTGCTTCGATGGTGGACCGACCCTGGGAGCTGGTCGAACTCAGGTAATCAATACCGCTGGCTTCGGCTATGGCTTGTTGAAGCGGCGTGGTGATGAAGCCTTTGACCAGGTCAGAGCTTGCTCCCGGGTAGGCTGTGGTCACTGTTACCGTGGTGCTTTCCAGTTCGGGGTACTGGCGGATTTCCATCTCCATGGCCGCTCGTGCGCCCAGCAGCAGAATCAACAGGCTGACGACAGTAGCCAAAACCGGACGTTGGACAAAAATGTCAGTGAAGCGCATCAGTCAGAGGCCTCCGCCGATGAATCAGTGCTCTTGTCATCGCCGGAGTCAGAGTCCTCCTGGATAGTGACGCGCTGTCCAGCCCGCAACCGCAGCAGTCCCTTTTCAACAACCTGTTCTTTTGCTTCCAGCCCGCTGGTAATTGCAACCCGGCCGTTACGGGTCTCGCCGCTGGTTACAGAGCGGCGATTGACGATGAGTTTATCCTCGTCGTTATTCTTGACCACGAACACGTAGTCGCCGTAGGTATTATAGGAAATGGCTGTTCTGGGCACGGTGACAACTTCTTTATCCTCCGGTTGGCGGGTCAGAACGCTGGCAAACATCCCCGGTTTGAGTTTATTGCCGGGATTCGGAAGCGTTGCCCGTATTCGAATGGTGCGGGTTTCGGGGTTTACCGAGGAGTTGATGGCGCTGACCTCGCCCTCAAAATTTTCCCCGTCCACTGCCGCCACCGTGACTTCCACCTTGTAGCCGGTCGCGATTCTGGCGAGTTCCTTCTCTGATAAGGTGTAATCGGTATAAATCGGGTCAAGCATATTGATTTCGACAATAGGCGAGCCGGTGGCGAGGTATTCGCCCTGATCCACCATCCTCAGGCCTACGGCACCGTCGAAGGGTGCCCGAATGACCTTCTTGCTGAGCTGGGCTTCAGCTTCGTTAACGCGGGCCTTGGCGGCATCGAAATTAGCTTTGGATTCATCAAACTGGGATTGCGAGACAGCGCGCCTGGGTAACAGATCGGAGACCCGTTTGAAGTCCTGTTCGGCCAGCTGTGCTTCAGCCTTGCGGGTGCGAACGGCGGCTTCATCGATTGCGCTGTTGAGTCGAACCAGGACATCGCCTCTTTTTACCGTATCGCCGGAATCAAAATTGATCTCTTCGATCACGCCCGGCACCTCGTTGGCAACTTCAATACCGTTGACCGCAACGATGCTGCCAACAGATTTAACAGCGGGCTGCCAGGATTCCGCCTGAGCGCTCACCGCGGAGATGATGGCTGGCGGCTGGGGCTGGGAAGACTGCTCCTGCATCTGACCAAATTGATAGTATTTATAACCAAAAATGCCACCAAGAACCACGCCAAGGAAGAGAATGACGATTAAGAAACGGGAGGCTGTTCGCATGAGTCAGGTCCTGATTGCCAGTGGCCAGGGGTGACGACCGGAGTCACCGGAAAGTCACCGTTGTGGGCGGAATCACTGTGTTAATTTGATGGTTGTGAGTATAGCGTGAAAGATAGCTGCCTATGCAATTTACCAATAGCAGTAACGGTCTTGTCAGGAAAAGCTGACAAGATATCTGCCTGGACGCATACGTTGGCGATGTTGTAGCGATTGCCCTTTGATAGGCTCGGTATAATAGCAGCGTCACTGCGACATGCTTGAAGTGTTACGGATATCCCTTACAAAAGGATGAATGAATGCACTGGATTCTCGGCATTGGTCTCGCCGCTCTGATGTTTGTCATATTGAAACAATGGGGTGGCTTGACGCCGGAAAAAAGAAAGGCCGCCTCCTGGAAGGTCGCGCTTACCATTTTCGGAGTCATCTTGGTGTTTCTGGTGCTGACTGGCCGGGTACACGTGTTAGTAGCGGGATTTGCAGCGCTGTTACCCCTGTTAAAGCGTTTACCGCTGGTGTTGAGACACTTGCCGTGGCTCAACAAGCTTTATCGGGACTATAAAAGCGGGGGCAATCAGAGTGAGGGAAATCAAAGCGAGGCCCAGCAAAGGCGACAGCAATCACCGGTTGCGACTGGTCAGATGAGCATCAGGGAAGCCGGTGAAATACTGGGGGTGGATCCGGGCTGCAGCCGGGAAGAGGTGGTTGCTGCGCATCGGCGGTTGATGCAGAAAATTCACCCTGACCGCGGCGGTAATGATTACCTCGCGGCCAAAGTGAATGAAGCCAAAGCCGTTTTGCTAAATCAGGGTGTGTCGTAGGTGGTATTGGACCCGGTCACATAACGTCCACACGTACCTCAAACGACTGGCTTTGCTGCTGGCTGCCGCCAACCTCGTAGGTGATTCCGGACCGGCTGCCCGCGCTGGAGGTTTCGGTGCTGCCCAGTTCCACCCATTGGCCGGGTTCGACGCGGCGGATGGTCATCACCGCCTCGGTTTCATAACCGGGGATATCATTTTTCGGTTCATTGTCGAACGCCATCACATTCAACTCAATCTGGCGGTCGGAAATCACCTGGGGCGTTATAATAAAGCCACTGCGGATATCCACCTGTTGCAGAATTGCAGCCGGGTTGCGACCGCCGCGAATAGCTACAGGCAGGGTCCGGACCTGGCCGGAACTGATGTGGGCTGACTGGCCATCCTGCACCACGATGTTCTGCTCACGGTTGCGGCGGGTCGTGGTGACTGTCTTTTCGGCCTGAATATTTACATTATTATTGGTGATCGTTATACCGCCACCCTCGCGGTTACGGTTACCCGAGTTGCCGCTGCGCACGGTGATACGCATCTGGATTGGCGCAACATCCATGGTTTCCACCAGCATGCCTACCTCATCGAGGACTTGCGGCTCCCCCCGGATGATAATCTGCTGCCCGCTGGTGCTGATGGCAAACTGATTATCTGGATAAAGCTCTCGCAACTGCGCGGCAATATCCTGGGCCGGCCGGTTATTGAGGGCGTAGGTCCGAGCCTCCGGAGCTGCTGACAACGGGGCTGCGAAGCCGAAAAGAACAACGAACAGAACACTGATAACCTGTAATTTCATGAAGGCTTCCCGTCAGACTCTGACCAGTGCCGTTAGGAAAAACCGCTGAAACGGTTTGCAAACCTCAAAACCGGCGTTATAGTAAAAAGCATGAAGACTACACATGCGCCCTGTCAATTGAATGTTCTGAAAGCTTTCGGTAGCTCGATTGCGGTTTCTGCGTCTGTGTTTTCCTGGTGGCTTGGTTATGGCTTTTATTTTAGCCAGTATCCGGGCCGCCCGTAAGATCTTCACCGACTGATAAGCGAGGAAGGCAGCCCGGAGAAAATCCAGGCTGCCATCGGACTCGAAAAGCCCCGAC
>JBBQMX010000103.1:0-6676 GCA_038329375.1 Pseudomonadales bacterium
GGGATACTCCTTCACGTAAAGGAAGTCCTCTTTACGCAGATGATCGTCCCTACGCTTGTGGTTAGTGAACACGCTATCGGCCTGGATAGTCACAGTGCCGCCACTGATATCGTTGGTCTCGGCATCGTACTCGAAAGCGCCTTTTGCTTCGGTAAACATCCCGATTACATTGGCGTAGCCGAGGTGCATGACCTGAAAGCTGATAGCGAAGTGTTCATCATCGATGTTGTAACTGGCAGGCTGGGCAGAGGCGGTTGCCGGGCTCAGGGCCAGGGCTGCACAGAGAGTCGCAGGGGCAATCAACTTGTGGAAAATCGTCATAACGGGCTCCTTGATTGTGGTTCGGTATTGTTGCTCAGACCCGAACGTCCGTGACGCACCAGCCAGGCAATATCCACCGCAAACGAATACATCAGCAGAGCAAGAGCCAGTGCAAGTGTCCAGAACGCAAACCCAACGCTGACCACCGGCAATAACGCAATCATCAGAGTGGAGATTTGCCAGACGCACACAGTTTTGCGCCGGAAGCTTTCCGGCAGCGGTGCCTGCAGCAATGGCCACAGCACACCGGCAACAATAAAAGCATAGCGCATCATGCCCAGCGCAAGCACCCAGACCCCGGTTTTATCCAGATTGATAAGCGCGATGCATAAAATGATTATCAGCAGGGCGTCCAGTTCCATGTCGAATCTTGCGCCAAAATCACTCTTGAAGCCTGATCCGCGCGCGATGGCGCCATCAACACCGTCCAGGACCAGAATGACCAGGCTGGTGATGGCGAAGGGCCAGGCCATTGCAGATAGAACGTCCGGAAAGCAGGCCAGCGCGGCAAGGGTAACGGTCACTGTCCCGCGTAGCAGGGTAACGCGATTGGCCCAGCCGAAGCCCCGATAGGCTGGCCCCAGCCGCCAACCCATTCGTACCAGTACCGCAAAAACAATATAGAACAGAGCCGCCAGCCCATA
This sequence comes from Pseudomonadales bacterium, assembly GCA_038329375.1. Lineage (GTDB taxonomy): Bacteria > Pseudomonadota > Gammaproteobacteria > Pseudomonadales > Oleiphilaceae > Marinobacter. Next base: position 966 of record JBBQMX010000103.1, read on the forward strand.
GACCATCAAGCTAATGGAGGTGTTTCCGGATAATGCAAAATCTGCCGATACCAGAATGGCAAACATCAGCACCAGGCCAAAAAATAATTCCGGCCCCAGGTCGGCGCGCTGATAATATTCGTCTGTCCTGTTCATAATAGAATCCATTCGGGCCCCGGCACGTAATCTCTTGCGGTACTATATATGCACTCAGTATAACGATTTTTACGGCTTGCGCCTCCGAACAGATGGGCCAGCCACCGCAAATCCGCAAGCAAGGGAGGCTTGATGCCGAAGCCACACACTGATCAGACCACGGCACCAACCGCAGAGGCGTTCTGGGTTACGGGTGCGGCCAGAGGTGAAATTCGGCAAACACCGATAGAGCCTGAATGTGCCACCGACACGCTGATGGTCGAGGTGGAAACCCATTATTCCGGTGTCAGCCGGGGCACCGAGAGCCTGGTCTTTCTCAACAAAGTGCCGGAAAGCGAATACCAGCGCATGCGGGCGCCCTTTCAGGCCGGGGGGTTCCCATACCCGGTGCGCCATGGTTATGCCAATGTGGGCAAAGTGATGTCCGGCCCGGATTCCTTGATCGGCAAAATGGTGTTCTGCCTTTATTCCCATCAAACCCGTTACCGTGTGCCCGCAGACGCTGTAATCCGGCTACCCGACAATGTGCCTGCCCATCGCGCGGTGCTGGCAGCCAACATGGAAACCGCCGTAAACGGTCTCTGGGATGCCTCGCCCCGTGTGGGCGACCGCATTGCCGTGGTTGGTTGCGGAGTGGTGGGTACCGTGATGGCATACCTTGCCAGCAAAATTCCGGGCACCAGGGTTACGGCTGTTGATGTTAACGCCGAACGCTTGCCATTACTTGATTCCCTCGGCGTCAGATTTACGACCCGAACAGACCTGCAGGACCATGATCTGGTGATCCATGCCAGCGGTCATCCTTCAGGGTTGGTTTCAGCCCTGGAGTTGGCCGGACAGGAAGCGCGCGTTATCGAGATGAGCTGGTTTGGCGACCAGAACGTAACCTTGCCCCTGGGGCAGTCATTTCATGCCCGGCGGCTGACACTGCGCTCCAGCCAGGTTGGCAGTATCAGCCCCTTGCAGGCTCCCCGCTGGCATTATCGGGATCGGCTTGCACTGGCGTTGTCGCTGCTGGCGGACCCGGCCCTGGATGCCCTGATCAGCGGCGAGAGCCGGTTTGAACAGTTGCCGGAAGTCATGGCGATGCTGAGTCAGGCGGGCAGCTCAGAACTGTGCCACCGAATCATTTATCCACCTGCGATCCCAGTTACTTAATCGGAGCCACTATGTACAGTTTGACCGTAAGAGACCACATGATGATCGCCCACAGCTTCAAGGGCGAAATCTTCGGCCCGGCCCAGGCGCTGCATGGCGCCACCTATGTGGTGGATGTGAGCTTTGAGCGCGAAGTTCTGGACCAGGATGACCTGATCGTCGATATCGGCCTCGCCAGCGAACAGCTCAAACACATCCTCGCTGAATTCAATATGAAAAATCTGGATGAACTGCCAGCCCTGGCCGGTCGCAACACCACCACCGAAGTCATGGCCAGGATAGTGTTTGACCGCATGGCGGCGGCCATCGAAGCCAACGCACTGGGAGAGACCGGCAAGGGGCTGACCGCACTGAATGTGACACTGGGCGAATCCCATGTCGCCTGGGCAAGCTACCGGGGCGAGCTCTGAAAAGGCCGCCATCATGACCCAACCCTGGACCTTCATAGTACCCGGCAGCCCCGCCCAACGAACCGGCGGCTACATCTACGTGCGCCGCATCGTTGCGGCACTGCGGAATATGGTGCAGTCGGTGGATCTGGTCGGCCTGGAGGGACGCTTCCCGGACGCCGATCTGGTTGCCACTCAGGCGATGGACAACACGCTTCGGGGGCTGCCGGAAAACGCCATTGTCATCCTCGACGGGTTGGCCATGGGAGGGTTGCCGGACACCCTGTCAAAGCATGCGGGTCGTCTGCATTTAATAGCGCTTGTTCATCATCCTTTGGCTGATGAAACCGGCCTGGAGGAAATAACGCGCGAGCGCCTGTTCGCCAGTGAGAAGGCCGCCCTGAGCCATATTGAGGGCGTTATCACGACCAGCCGTTTTACCGTCCGTGAGTTGGCCCGCTACGACGTGGCTGCTGGCCGAATACAGGCGGTCGAACCCGGTGTTGATCTGTTTCCCGAGGCACCTGTGTTGGCGGCCACAGAGTTGCACCGACCGGTTCAGTTACTTTCAGTTGGTACGCTTTCGCCCAGAAAAGCACAGGATCAATTGGCGTCAGCCCTCGCCGAACTAAGAGAGTTGCCCTGGCAATGCACCCTGGTGGGCTCTGCTGGCCGTGCGCCGGATTATGCCCGCGATTTACAGTCTCAGATTGAGCGATTGAACCTGGAAGAACGCATTGTGCTGGCAGGCGAAATGGACGATGAAGAGTTGGCCCGGGCTTTTAACAGCGCGGATATTTTTATCCTGCCATCCCTGTACGAAGGTTACGGCATGGTTATCGACGAAGCGCTGGCGCGGGGCCTGCCGGTAATATGTTCCGACGGCGGCGCGCTGGCTCAAACTGCAGACCGGCCTGGCATACAGCGATATGCGTCCGGGCAGGTGGCTGAGCTGGTGAGCTACCTTCAGGCCTGGATAGCCGACCGTGATTCGCTTTTGCAGGCCCAAAAACAGGCCCGTGCCTCCCGGTCACAATTAACCTCCTGGCAGCAGGCGGCGGAGAGCTTCGAAACCGCCGTCGGCGAGCTCTTGAAACCGGTTCCTGATCACAGTGTGTTTGACGGTGGTTGGCTGGCCTTGCGGGAAAGCGCCGATCATCGGGCTCGGGATGTTGCCATCACCAGCCATTTGGCGGATTGGTTAAACCACCGATTCAAACAGTCTGGGCAGCCGGTCGAGATCGTTGACCTGGGGTCAGGTTCCGGCTCGAACTGCCGTTACCTGGCTCCCCGGCTTGCCGTGCCCCAGCGTTGGTTGCTGCTGGATCAGGATGAAGTTTTACTGACCCGTGCCATCGAACACCTTCCCCCGAAACTCCCGGCGGTTAGTGCTGAGTACCGTCTTGCACGGCTGACTGCCTCGAACCTGAGCGAATTGCTACCTTCAAAAGTTGATCTGGTAACCGCCTCGGCACTGATTGATCTGGTGTCAGAGACATGGCTCGAGGCCCTGGCCAACGCGGTCACCACCCGTCATTCGGCTTTACTGATTGTGCTCTCGTATGCCGGCGAATTTGGTTTTAACCTGGCTCACCCGGATGATGAGCTGATCCAGCAGGCCCTCAATGCCCATCAGGCCCGGGACAAAGGGCTTGGGCAGGCATCAGGCCCTGAGGCCACAGGCATTCTGGTGGCTTTGATGAAAGCGCGCGGGGCGGTTATCTGTGAGGCACCGAGTGCCTGGCAGCTCGGGCCAGAAGACAGCCTTCTTCAGCTTGCTTTGCTGGAAGGCTATCGCGATGCGGCGGTGGAGCAGATGCCGGATTATGCAGGTCGTATCTGGCAATGGTTTGAAGATCGCGCCCGGTCCATCGACACCGGTGATCTGGAGGTATCGGTGCATCACCGGGACCTGCTCGCGTTGCCCGGAAACTGACGCGATGCCGCGCTGGTTAACACACCCGGCAATGCGTTGGCTGGTCACCTCGGTGTTGCTGGCCATGGTGATCAGTTCGCTGGACGCGAAAACCATCGTTGCCCAATTGGCGATGATTGCACCGGGTTTCTGGCTGGCAGCGCTGACCGTCACGATTGTGCAGGTAGGGTTGTCGGCGTGGCGCTGGCGTTATACCGCCCACCGCCTGGAACTCGAATTACCGTTCACCAAAGCCGTCGGCGAGTATTATCTGGCAACCTTTATCAACCAGGTGTTGCCGGGTGGCGTGTTGGGGGATGTAAACCGGGCCTGGCGCCATGGCACTGACGCCGGTTCCCGTGCTCCGGCCATTCACGCAGTCATGATTGAGCGACTTTCCGGGCAACTTGCTTTGGCCCTGGTCACCGGCGTCTTGCTGGTAGCGTTCTGGCCATTTTCCGATGCCGGGCCCGAATCCCTGTCCCGCTATATGAGCGCCAGTGTGTCGGGGCCGGTTATTGTAATAGTTGTGCTGATGTTGCTGGCGGCCGGTGTGTTCTTCCGCAAGCCGCTTGCGCACGTTGCCGGGCAGGGCGCAGACGCACTCAGGCGTTCGTTGTTTAATCGTTCATCATTGCTGATACAGCTAATCAGCTCCGTGCTGGTAGTGGCGACTTATCTGGCTGTTTTTGTCATCCTGGCCCAGGGGCAGAATGTCGGAGATACGCCAGCGCCCACGATGGAACTGCACCAACTGTTGCCCCTGAGTGCAGGCTTACTGCTGGCCATGATGTTGCCGGTTACGATTGCAGGTTGGGGGGTGCGCGAGGGTGCGGCGGCACTGTTGTGGCCACTGGCCGGATTTCCCGCCGAACAGGGGGTTGCGTTGAGTGTCGCGTATGGGCTGTTGGTTCTGGCTTCCAGTTTGCCCGGGGCGGGGGTGTTGGTTATCGGGGCTCGCCAGGCCCGTCGAAGTTCAGATCAAACAACATATCCGAACCGAGGTTGACCATGGTGGCAGAAGGTCTCAGGGCCTGATCGATAGAATCGATTCCCGGCAGCGAGAATGCCGCCTGGCCGCTGCCAATAATCATTGGCGCAACCATCACATGCAACCGGTTGAGCAACCGGGCTGACAGAAAACTGGATACCGTCAGACCGCCACCCTCGATAAATACCCGTTTCAGGCCGAAGGAAGCGAGCACTGATAATATCAGCGCAGGATCACCTGGATGACCTGCCGGGGGCAGGCAAGGCACTTCGGTGACGCCTTTTGCCGGCACCAGTTTTGAGCCGGCCGCAAGCGTGCCGCTCACAAGTCGCAGGGTCGGGGCTTGCTCGTCTGTAAACAGATGATGGTTTTCGGGCACGCGTTTCCTTGGATCAATCACCACACGCACCGGGTTAACGCCTTCAACTTTGCGGACGGTAAGCTGTGGGTTATCCGCGGTTGCCGTACCGGCGCCTACCACAACAGCGTCCGACAGGGCCCTCATGCGATGAAGGTGGGCAATGCCATCTTTCCCGTTGATCACCTGACAGGCTCCGCATTCAGTGGCTGTGCGGCCATCAAGGCTTTGGCCCAACTGGGCAACAACATGCTGATGGCGGGGGCCGCTGACAGGGCGGCAAAGTGGCAGGAACAGCGTAAAAAGATCTTTGGCAGCATCGGTGGCAGGCAAGCACAGATGCCAGTCCGATTTGCCCACCAGCTTGAGGGCAGGTTCTCGCGAACCGGGCAGGGTCAGGATAGTGTTCTGTCGGTTAACAGAATCCTGAATCAGCTGCCATGCGATCACAGTATCAATGGTGTGTGCTGTCATCCGTTCTGCGCCTGTGACTAACGGGGTCGGAGAGTACCTAGTCTGTACGTTAGTAAGCGGACAGGTCTTTCCAAAACACGCTGTAAATACTTCCCTGTACGCTCTTCCTCCGCCATCCATGGCTCCGTAAGGTTTTGGAAAGACCTGACCGCTTACTTTGTTGCTCATCGTTATTCGAGATTTACTAGAGATACGAACAAAAACGCCAGTGAATCACTTTTGGGTGTTTAAAGGCTCATCCCTGGCTTAATTGCCAAACACCTTATCCTGGGTTGTAATGACTAACTTTAG
>JBBQMX010000104.1:0-6581 GCA_038329375.1 Pseudomonadales bacterium
GGATCAGAAGAATGACCAGACTGACCTTCGAAAATCAGCCGCTCCATCATGATGCCCTTGTGCATGCGCACCGGCTTCAGACCGGTGGGCTCACCGATGACTGCGTAGCGCGCTTTCGGTCGACCGGCTTCTGCCAGCGCCCGGGCGCCATTCATGGAACTTTCCTCATCTGCCGTCGCCAGGATGATCAACGGCTGCTTGAGTTTCTGTCCAACCACCGATCTGGCGGCCTCAATCGCCAGCGGGAAAAAACCTTTCATGTCGCAGGTTCCCAACCCGTACCAGCGGCCATCCCGCTCGGTCAGGGTAAAGGGATCGCTTTTCCAGCGTTTATCATCGAAGGGCACGGTATCGGTGTGGCCGGACAGTACCAGGCCGCCGGGACCGCTTCCGAGCGTCGCAATAAGGTTGTATTTACCGGGCATATCCGGCACCGGCATGATTTCAGTGACAAAGCCCATGGGTTCGAGCCATTCCGCCAATTGCCGGATAACAGGCTCGTTACTGTGATCCCATGAAGGGGTGGCGCTGCTGATCGAAGGCAAAGCGATCAGCCGCGTAAGCATGTCCCGGATGCCCGGTGTTTTGGCGGCAGCAGAAAACGTTTGATCAGACATTGTGCACCCTTGATTTTCAGGAGGTAGGGCTTTGTACTTCCGTGGTGAATTCCGGGGCAGGCTCCGTTTCCAGCTCCAGCTCCAGCTCCAGCTCCGCTTCCGACTCCGGTACCGGCTCAGGTTTGACAAAAGGCCGACCCTCATCACTGGTTCGTCGCCAGACATCGAACTGCTCTACAGCTCGAATCGCCATGGGATAGGCTACTTCACCCCCATCGACCATCCGGGCTACTTCAAGCTTGTCCTCACTCACATTGGTCAGGCGACCCTCAACAATACGCCCACTCGATAGCTTAACTCTGACTGTGCGCTCTAGCCAGCGGCCGGCCTCCTCAACCGGGGAGGGGCGCCAGTCTGCCATGGCGGATTCCGATTCGTCCGGCACCACCGGCTCAACGGCCTGCTCTGGCAGCTCCGGGAGCTCAGGCTCCATTCGTGTCAGGAAAACATCCGGAACACCTGCCTGGTTGTATGTCATATTAAACGCGGCATTGCTGGAGTCAGCTTCCTCAAGAGTATGAACCGGCACGCCCAATGTCGGGCTGGCCGACGCAAGGGTAAATTCCAACTGGCCGCCTTCACTCAGCCAACGCTGATATAACGCCATCAATTGCTTGCTGGGCTCATAGCCTAGGGCATTCAGGGCATCGCGAAACCCACTGGTAACAAGCGCAACCCATTCCGGTACTTCCATCTGTGATTCCCGGGCACAATAGAGCGCTACCTTGCGCATTAGCCCGCCATCCCGGAGGACCACGTCAGTATGCGCTGGCCGGGGAAGCCGAGTGCTTTTCATGCCCGCCTCCCCGAACACCAGATCAAGACGATAGTCCCGGGCTGTCAGCTCAACACTGCCGGCCCCCGCCGTACTTAACTCGAAATGCAGATTACTCCGGGACTGCCGGAGCAGAATTTCACCGCTGATATCCGCCTCGCCCATCCGGACCAAATCACCACTGCCCAGCTGTTGCCGATGATCCGGCCCGCAGATGAGACCAAATAAAACAGGAGTCGCATTTTGCTCCGGCGCCACCCAGTTTTTGATCATCGCGGCATCGAGCTGAAGTCTCGCACCCTCGGCATCAAGCTGCCACTCCTCCGGTAATTCAGTGGGGTTCAGCAGGGTCTGAACCAATGCTACCGGCGAGCCTGTGGTGAAGCTCAACTGCCTGATCGTGACAGGCTGAGTCCATTGGAACTGTTGATATTGAAAGTCATGCAGCGTGACCTGACCCGACAGATTTGAGCTGAGACGTTGCCAATTCGCCACGCCCGATTCCGCAATTTCGTCGCCCAGCGTAGCCATACGCTGACCCGTCAGAAACCAGACCGACCCCTTGAAGACAAGAAAAGCAACCAACGCCAATACCACCAGCGTGTAAAACAGCTTCTTCATGCTGGCCTCCCGAAGGCCTCGATTCCGATGTGCGTCAACCGCGTGAAATCAATGTGCCGACTCCCTCGTCGGTGAATATTTCCAGCAAGGTGGCATGTGCCACCCTGCCATCAATAATATGGGCCGTGCGAACGCCGTTTTCGACTGCGCTCAGCGCACATCGTATTTTCGGTAACATGCCGCCATGAATGGTACCGTCCTCAATCAGGGCATTGACCTGGCTTGCCGTCAAACCGGTCAACACTTTGTCCTCTTTACTCTTGAGGCCGGCTACATTGGTCAGCAGAATCAGTTTTTCAGCCTTTAACGCCTCGGCCACCTTGCCTGCAACCAGGTCCGCGTTGATGTTGTAGGAAGCTCCATCCGGGCCAACACCGATGGGCGCTATTACCGGAATCACGTTGCTCCGGGTCAACATGTCGATCACCTCCACGTTGACGCTTTCGACTTCCCCTACATGACCAATGTCGATAATTTCAGGCCGCTTGAGCTCATCGGATTGGGACCTTACCTCAAGTTTACGAGCGCGGATCAGATTGGCATCCTTACCGGTCAGGCCAACGGCGGTGCCGCCCTGGCGGTTTATCAAAGAAACGATTTGCTTATTAACCTGGCCTCCGAGCACCATTTCAACAATATCCATGGTCTGGCTGTCTGTCACTCGCATCCCATTGATAAAATGCGATTTGATATTGAGCCTTTCCAGCAGGTCACCGATCTGGGGGCCGCCGCCATGAACCACGATCGGATTGATGCCAACCAGTTTCATCAGCACCACATCCCGCGCGAAACTACTTTTCAGCTCTTCGTTTTCCATCGCATTGCCGCCGTACTTGATAACGACAGTTTTGCCCGTAAAACGCTGAATATAAGGTAAGCCCTTACTCAGTACTGCTGCCACCTGCATGGCGGTTTCGCGATCCAATGCCATTCTTCAAGCCTTGTCAGATATGTTCAGTTAACGTTTCAGAAAGTCGACACCACATCCGGTGCGACTTTCATCAACTGCTCCCGGAAAACCGTTTTAATACGTTCGAGGGCTTCCTCGGATTCCGCCTCAAATCTCAATACCAGCACGGGGGTGGTATTAGACGCACGACAGAGCCCCCAGCCATCGGGATAATCTACTCTGACTCCGTCAATGGTACTCAGGTTGCCGTCACCGAAATCCCCTTCTTTGCTGAGCTTCTCAACCAGGGCAAACTTGGCCTCATCAGACACATCCACATTCAGCTCGGGGGTACTGATATCATCGGGGAATTCGGCAAATACTTCATCACACTGTCGATCTTCTACCCCGAGAATTTCCAGCAATCTGGCGGCAGAGTAAAGACCATCGTCAAAGCCGTACCAGCGCTCCTTGAAAAACACGTGGCCACTCATCTCCCCGGCCAGCAAGGCACCGGTTTCCTGCATCTTGGCTTTTATCAGAGAATGCCCGGTTTTCCACATGATCGGACGGCCGCCGGCCTGACTGATCACCCCGGCCAGACGGCGGCTGCACTTGACGTCATAGATCACATCCGCACCCGGGTTGCGTGACACCACATCCCGGGCAAACAGCATCAGCAGGCGATCCGGCCAGATAATTTTACCGGTGTTGGTCACCACCCCGAGACGATCGCCGTCGCCATCAAACGCCAGGCCGATATCGGCCTTCTCGGCTTTCACCCGCTGGATAAGATCCACCAGATTATCGGGCTTGCCCGGGTCCGGATGATGGTTAGGGAAATCACCATCAACGTCACAGTACAACCGAATAACCTCACAGCCGAGCTCTTCCGCCAGCAGGGGGCCAAGCTCGCCAGCTATACCGTTGCCAGCGTCAATGACAATCTTCAGTGGTGCGGCGACTGCAATATCTTCAATAATCCGGTCCAGATAAGCGCGGCGCACATCCTCCTCTGAGCGGGCGCCCTGGCCATGTTCGAAATCACCGGTCTGAATTCGGTGCAACAGCTTCTGAATGGCTTCACCAGAAAGCGTCTCACCGCCCAGCATGATCTTGAGGCCGTTATAATTGGACGGGTTATGGCTCCCCGTCACCATAACCCCGGAGCCGGTATTCAAATGGTACGTGGCAAAATACAGCACCGGCGTCGGTAAAGCCCCCACATCAATCACGTTGCAACCCGTCGACATAATTCCCTGACCGAGCGCGCGGGCGAGTTCCGGGCTGGAATGCCGGCCATCATAGCCGATGCACAATGTCGTGGTTTGACGCGCGATCGCTTCACTGCCTATGGCCTGGCCAATGACCATCACCACCTCTGCGGTCAGGTTGTCACCAACGATACCCCGGATGTCATACGCCCTGAAAATACCGGGCACCACGTCAACACTTGGCAAACCTGTTTCTTCAACGTCCAGCCCGAACTCATCGGAGTTGTCCTGAACGCCAAAACCGAGCACATCCTCATCACCATCCAGCATATCGATGTCGAGCATATCCTTGTCCTGGAACAACGGCTCTGCTGTATCCGAGGTTGTTGTTGTCCGGCCCGAACCCGGACCGGTTTTGGCAGTCTGCAGGCGACTGGATTCCGTGGCCTTGACCAGCCGCTTTTCGACTGCCTGTGCGAGCCTCAATAACACTTCTCCGACTGAAGCCACCATATCCCACTGGAAATTCGGCAGCCTGGCCCGCTCACCACCGAACGCCTTATGCGCCCATTGGATAAGCATTGCAACTTCCCTGCGCAGTGCGCGCTGAGCATTAGCCATCAGTATCCAGACCAGAATAGCGGCCAGCAAAGACGGTGCAGCTACCAGAACCATGGCCATGATCGGGCTCGACTCGGGCAGGGCATTCAATGCCGGGGTTAACCGCAACGTCCAGTTTGGCGGCGTCAACCGGCTATCGATGACTCCGCCAGTACCTGCACCGCGACCGATCAGTGCCTGGCCCTGTCCCGACACGGTTTGTATTATCTCAACCTTACCGGCATCAGAGGCCAATGCCGGGGCTAGCACATCGGCGCTAAACACGACCAGTACCGTTCCCTGCACTGCCTGACTGGCAGGATTCCGGACAGGCGCCGCGAGCTGAACAAACCATCGGTTATCACGGGGAAAGGCATCGGCAGACAACTGTCGGCCGGACTCGGCCCGGCGGGCCAGATCGAGGCTGGCAAATCCAAGCCCGCGCATGTCATCGGACCGGCGAGGTATATCGCCGTAAGGGAACACAAACACTTCGGCAATGCCGGGCAACATGGTACTGAGATCTTCGGAAATTGCGCGCAGGTTAGCCGTCTCCGTGAGTGCATTTCGCACCGCTGACTGGGAGGCGTAACCATTGACAAGATTCTGTAGAATCGTCAGGTGTTGCTCTATCCGGGCCACTGCTTGCTCAGCCATAGCCTTGGAATGGACAGCCTGGAAGCGCGACTCAGCCGGGACCAGTACCAGGAAAAAAACCAGGGCTGAGGCCGCAACGCCCGCCAGCAGTGTCACCACGACCTGAAGCAACACGGTGTCCGCCAGGCGTTTGAGCTTCGGGCCCTTGGCGTGTGTTTCCGATTTTGTTTTCTTCTTTTTGATCTCGGGCGAGTCAGTTGCCAGCTCTTCCGAAGTTTTTTTGTTGCCGAGTTTCATAGTGAGGTTCCACTCAATAGTTGCCGCCCGGGACTGTCCTTGCTGGGTTGGGTAATTTTTTTGAATAGCAAGAGTATAGGTGCACTGCTGATCCTTGCCTGCACGAACCGGAAACGGCTAACGGGTCCCGGTGGAACCAAACCCACCGTCGCCCCGTTCAGTGGTTTCAAATGCTTCCACAATTTCAAAGTCAGCCTGGACAACCGGCACCAGAACCAGCTGTGCAATGCGTTCACCCACCTCAACCGTGAACGAGCTTTGCCCCCGGTTCCAGCAGGACACCATCACCTCGCCCTGGTAGTCCGAGTCGATCAACCCCACCAGATTACCCAGCACAATGCCGTGTTTGTGGCCCAAACCACTGCGGGGAAGAATCATCGCCGCCATAGAGGGGTCAGCAATATGAATGCAAAGTCCGGTTTTGAGCAACTCCGTCTGGCCCGGCGCCAGAGTAAGCGGCTCACTGAGACAAGCCCGCAAGTCGAGGCCAGCCGAGCCGTCGGTCGCATAAGCAGGAAAAGGGATACTCTTACCGATACGCGAATCAAGAACCCGCACCTGCAATGACTGTCTGGTCATGATTTTACCTTACTGCTGACAGGATGATTATTGGCATGGGCGGCTGCCCGATAATGCTCCGCAATCAATGTAATGAGCCTGCCCGAGAGGTTGACCTTGGTTTCCTGCCCGAACACCTGCTGGCCTCCGGGCCATACGGCGGTAACCGAATTTTCATCACCGTTAAAACCGACACCGGGCACGGACACATCATTGGCAACAATCATATTGAGATGCTTACGTGTCAGTTTATCGGTGGCGTAACGGATAACATCATTGGTTTCGGCGGCAAATCCTACGGTAAACGGTGCATCAGCACGGCCAGCTATAGCGGCCAGCGTATCGGGGTTGCGCACCAATGCCAGCGACATGTCTTTCTGGGACTTCTTAAGCTTCTGGTCAGCACAGGCTAG
>JBBQMX010000105.1:0-6577 GCA_038329375.1 Pseudomonadales bacterium
AAGCTGAAACGCTGGAGCGCACCGGGAGCCGTATGTTCAGAGGAGGCGGTGGCAGAATACATCCGTTGCTTTGGCAAACCCGAAGCCATCCATGCCTCCTGTGAGGACTATCGCGCCGCTGCTACGATCGACCTGGAACACGACGAGAACGACCTCGAGCGAAAAATACCATGCCCTTTGCTGGTACTTTGGGGTTCCAGGGGCTTTGTAAACCGGACTTACGACGTGCTGGATGTCTGGCGCGAAAGAGGCACTCAGGTGCAGGGAAAAGCCCTGGACTGCGGGCATTTTTTGCCGGAAGAAGTACCCGAAGCGGTTATCGCCGAGTTGCTGGCATTTTTTAACCCTGTTCACGAGTAACATCCTTGAAAATATTACTGCTGTTCCTTGTCTTCCTGACCGTCGGTGTCGGTGTATACCATGTGTTTAAACCTCTGCCCCAAGACTTGAGTTACAAAGGCCCGGAGCGCCCCCTCCTTGATGCCCGGCTGCTTACCGATCTGACTTATCGGGACGCCAGCGACAGTGTACAGATGGAACACACTATCTTTGATGAGGTGTTCCGGCTGATCGGCCAAGCCGAAAAGCTGATTGTGGTGGACATGTTCCTGTTCAACGATAGCCGGCCCGATGACAGTTACCGGCCACTGTCGGAGCAATTGACCAGCGCTCTGATAACCCGCCGTCAGCAGGTAGAGGATATCCGCATAGTCGTTATCACCGATCCGCTGAATACCTTTTACGGGGGCCGCAAGTCGCCCTATTTCGAGCGTCTGGAGGACGCTGGCATCCCGGTGACAGAGACCGACCTCAGCCAGCTCAGGGATTCCAACCCGGTATGGTCAGCGGGCTGGCGTCTTTGCTGCCAATGGCTGGGAAACTCGGATACTTCTGGCTGGCTGCCGAACCTGCTGGATGATGGCAAAGTCACCTTGCGCAGCTATCTGGCGTTGCCGAATTTCAAGGCGAACCACCGCAAGGTTCTGATCGTGGATGAAGGCAACCGTTTCCGAGGACTGGTCACATCCGCCAACCCTCACGATGGCAGTAGCAAGCACAGCAATATCGCCTTGAGCTTTGCTGGCCCCGCGGTGAACGATTTACTCGCCAGCGAGCAGGCCGTGCTGGCGCTTTCTGATGCCAGGCTGAACCTGACCCCGGGCGTTTCGCCCAACACGTTCGGCGGGCAGGACGAAAGTGCTGTCATCAGCGTGGTTACAGAACAAAAAATTCTCGAATCAGCGCTGGCAATCATCAATTCAGCGCGCCAGGATTCCAAGTTGGATCTGGCCATGTTTTACCTCTCCCACCGTGAACTGGTGAAAGCGTTTATTAATGCCCACAACCGAGGCGTCCAGGTCCGGGCTTTACTAGACCCGAACAAGGAAGCTTTCGGCCATGAAAAAAGTGGCATTCCCAATCGTCAGGTCGCGATGGAATTAACCCGGGCAGGCATACCCGTCCGCTGGTGTAATACCCATGGTGAGCAGTGCCATAGCAAGATGCTGATGCGTCGTGACAACAATGAGCAGTGGCAGCTACTAATGGGCTCGGCGAACTTCACCCGTCGCAATCTCAATGACCTGAATCTTGAGACAGACATCCTCATCCGGGGCTTGACCATGACCCCTCTGATTGAGCAGGCCAACGCCTTCTTTGACCGCCAATGGCAAGCCGGACCCGGCACAATGCCGGTACTCAGTCTGCCTTACGAAACCTATGCCGACCACTCACAGTTTCGCTACTGGCGTTACCGGTTAATGGAAGCAACCGGGCTATCGACATTCTGAATGTGTTGTCCCTTACCGGATGGTAACCCCCTTTTATCGCCCGCCCATTGAAAACCTCTCCATCGGGGGGCACCGTATCTGTCAGAGCAGTTCGACCATGAAAGATAAGGAGGTCCTATGTACCTGTCAGCCCAGATCAGCTACTACCCTTTGACGGACGACTACAAAGCGCCCATTAAAGACATCGTTAAACGCCTTGAACTCAGTGGACTGGAAGTGTACCCAAACCGGATGAGCACCCAGATCTTCGGTGAATTTGAAGACGTCATGGGAGTCTTGTCAGAGATTATGAAATGGTCGTTCGACACCTACGGAAAAGCCGTTTTTGTGGTGAATTTTCTGGAAGGTGACCGTCGGCCTCGGTCATAGCAGAGCAACAAGCCCGATCGCGGGACCTATGTGGCTTGTTTCTGGAAAAGCGCCACATCCTTGGCCGGTATCTCGAGATTCAAACCAAAATTTTGTCCCAACCAGGCCATGGTGCGCTCCCGATAGAACACCACATGGGTCGGATCACGTCGATAATGCCAGTGGGCGAACCGGGCGTCATCGGTCTGAAAACAGGTCATCACCCCTATCCATCCGCCGGATCGGACCATCTGTTCCAGGATATTGAAGGTTTCCAGCGGAGCGTGCAGATGCTCGGCAACCTCAGTGCAGGTAATAAAATCATAACGGGCACTCAGCACCGACGTATCCGGAAAATAAAGCGGGTCGTAAATCGCCATCTCCATTCCCCCCGCTTCCAGCATGCCTGCCAGCACCGGCCCTGGGCCACAGCCGAAATCCAGCCCTCGGGAGCCGGGGGAAAGTTTTTTTAACAATGGATTAGCGAGCTTTGCCAGGAACCTGCCGTAACCGGAATCACCGTCATTGTTGTCGTGCAGATCGTAAACTGCTTTTTCCTGCTCCAGCGGGAGCCAATGCCCAGGGTCCATCAAGGTCGCCTCGCAACGGGGGCAGCGCCAATAGCTCACCCCCTTGATGGTATCCAGCAGGAACAGTTGGTCGCCCAGGCATACCGTGCAGCGAAAACTCAATTCCCCCGCCATCTCAGTGATCGTGCTTCATGTCCTGATGGCTGCCATCCATCGAATCTACAGACAGCTCTACCTCCATGTCTGGAGCACCATCAAACGTTAATGTCAGCGAAACGCGCTCCCCGACTTTCAGCGGTTCGCTCAGTTGCTCCAGCATCAGATGATAGCTTAAAGGCTTGAGTTCAACCGAGCCCCCGGCCGGGATGGTCAGCCCCTCTTCCACCGGACGCATCCGCATGGTGCCGTCCTGCGTCAGGCTTTCATGCATGGATACCCGGGCTGCTCTGGGCGTGTCCAGAGACTTGAGCACAATATCGCTATCGCCGGTGTTGCGGATGGTCATGTAGCCCACGCCCATCATGATGCCCGGCGGGGTTGGACGGCTCCAGGGGTGTTCGACGGAGACGTCGCCCTGACTGTAGTCATGGGCAGCGGAGGGTAAAGCTACGGCCGTCAGCAAAACAGCCAGGCACAAAGAAATAACGCGCGTCATATTGTCTCGAAAGCGATGAATGAATTCAGCGTCATAGTGTTGCGTGATCGACATCTCAGCGCAAGCATCCAGGTCTGCTCGCACTCTTTCACCGGGGCATTACGGTGCCACCCGTGCCAGCACCGTAGAGCTTTCCGACAGCGGCAAAGCCAGAATCATACCTCCGTTTGACGCCATATAAACGTCCGTGAGCGCGCTGATATTAACCTCATGAGATACCAGCACAATTGGCTTTTCCCCCTCAAGCGCGTTGACAATGGAGATCGTTTGGCCGGTCTGCATGGCGCCGTCAACACGGTTCTGGAAAAAAGAGTTTAACGAATCCATTTCTTCGACCGGCCCCACGTCCATTTCCCGTGCGGTCTCCAGACACCGACACCACTGGCTGCTGAAAACTCTCGCCTCATCGATATTATGTTCCGCCAGCAAAGGTTTCCAGGCTCGGGCCTGCTCACGCCCGGTGTCGTTAAGATTGCGCTGAGTTGAGCAATCGTCAACCCTGAAATTGTCCGGATCCCCCACCCCTGGCGCGAGCGCATGGCGCAAGATCAGCACCGCCCGACCTTCCGCCAACGCCTGCCAGGCTTCCGGGTTATCTTCCGCGTTTGCACCGCCCGACAACAACAGACAGGCGACACACAGTATCCGCAAATAGTTCGTCGTATATTTCATAACCTGCCCACCACCCAAAGCTCCCGCTATGCCAGAAAATACGCAGAGTACGCCTCCCAGGCTCATCCAAAACCCGATAAACTCCTATCAAACTCCACCAAACGGAAAACCAAAATGCCAATCTGGGTCGATGCCGATGCCTGCCCGGTGCCTGTAAAAGAAATTCTCTGCCGGGCAGCCGACCGCTGGAAAATCACCACTACCTTTATCGCCAATCATATAATCCGCCTGCCGCCCAGCCCTTTCATAAAGGCCAGACAGGTCATGCAGGGTTTTGACGTGGCAGACAACGAAATCGTCGAACAACTGAGCCAGGGCGACCTTGTTATCACCCAGGATATCCCCCTGGCCGCCGAGGCCATCGAAAAAGGCGCGGACGTCTTCAACCCGAGAGGCGTGGCCTTCACCCGAGAAAATATTCGTCAGCGGCTCGCTATGCGCAACTTCATGGAGGAAATGCGCAATGCCGGACAAGTCACCGGCGGCCCGTCAGAGTTTTCGCAAAGCGACCGCAAACACTTCGCCGATCAACTGGACCGCTGGCTTCAAAAAAACACCCGGCCATCCAGTTGAGCCTTGGGGTCAGTCTTAACGATAATGATTATTTTTATGCGCTGGCAATATACGATACCCTAAGTCGCTTTTCCCCTGCCCGGAGTGCGTCATGACAACCCGATCAGCCAACACCACGAGCAGTTTTGCGGCACTCGGCCGACTGCTCCGCTATGCCAGAGGCTATCGCCGCCAGATCATTGCCGCATCCGCCTGCTCGGTTATCAACAAACTGATCGCCTTCACGCCCATACCCCTGATCATCGGGGCGCCTTCTACTAAGACTGGATTCACCAGTGGGCGAGCGTGGGGTAAGACTTTCAGGAGGGCAGCGCCAGCGCCTTTCACTGGCCAGGGCACTGTTGAAAGATCCGCCGATTCTGGTGCTGGATGAGGCCCCCAGCGCAGTCGACAATGAAACCGAAGCAGCCATCCAGCGCTCCTTGCGACGCATCGGCCACAACCGCACTGTCATCATGATCGCTCACCGGTTATCCACTATCGTCCATGCGGATGAAATTGCCGTTATCGCGAACGGTCGCGTCTCGGAGCGGCGCACTCACGATGATCTGATCGGCCAACACAGCAGCTACCTTGCCCAATGGCAAGTTCAGACCGGAGCGATCAAAACCGGTGCCCAACCACTCAGCTTTCAAGACTGATACCAGACCTGGGACGCCAAGCAGGCGCCCCAGGTCGATACGGTTTACTCAGGTAGCCGCTTAAAGGCGATCCAGGAGCTGTTCATAGGCTCCTTAACTGTTTTCAATTCGAAACCCAACCTTCAGCACTACCTGATAATGGCCCACCTTGCCGTTCTCCACATGGCCACGGGTTTCCTGGACTTCAAACCATTCCACGTTCTTGATGCGCTTACTGCATTCTACTATCGCGTTGTTGATCGCCTCATCGATGCTCACTTTGGATGAACCTACGATTTCTACCTTTTTATATACATGATGATCTGACATAGCCATCTCCGATCAGGAATTTGCCAATTCAGTATGGCATAGCTCTCAGAGGTGCATCCAAATCTGGATTAAGGAAAGGTAATCTGGACAAGACAGCTTTTACTGTCGTTTCATGGATTTCCTACGTATTGGTATAAAACGTAAACGACGGATGAGGGTAAACCATATGGCTTTAATTCCGACGCGTCTGGGCAAATTCGCTCCCCTTCTGCTGGTGTGTGCGCCGATCGCGGTAACGGCACAAACCTTCAGTTCATCAGACCACGAATTCCGACTCGATACCGTCGCCGAGGGACTTGAGCATCCTTGGGCGCTGACCTTCCTGCCCAACGGCGACCAGCTGGTCACAGAGCGCGCTGGCCGTCTGCGGCTTATCCACCAGGGTGAACTGGTCGAAAAGCCGGTCACCGGCATTCCAGACCACTTGGTCGCCGGCCAGGGGGGCTTACTGGATATCGTGCTACACCCGGATTTCGAGGATAACCGGCTGCGCCCGGCGGAGTCCTGATCCAGACAAAGCCCACTCAGCGCAGCTTTCAAATGTCTCTTGCAGGCGCCCCTTGAACGAATTTAATGGGGGTCGTTGGTGCGCTCCAGCTTGTCGTACTGGGGAATGCCGTCGCTGATGGTGTACCAGTCGGCTTGCGAGCCCACAAACACGTGGGAAGCCGGCTGTTTACCCAGCGCTTCGTTGATCACACCGACCCGCAGCCGGAGAATACCCGGGATAGCATCAACCCGGCTGTATAGCGGGCTGCCGCATCCGGAACAAAAGGCCCGGTACTTGCCAGGCCTGGATTCAAACTCCCGAATCATTTCCTCCCCGGCTGTGAAGCGAAAGTGCAGTTTCTGCGCGGGCGCACTGGCCGAGAAGGCACTGCCATGGGCGCGCCGACACTGGCTACAATGGCAAAGCGCAACGGGCCCCAAAGGCCCGCTGTACTCAAATCGAACACCACCGCACAAACACTGGCCTGTCAGCATGGGTCATTCTCCGGACAAGGGTGAGAGGCGGTGGGTTTCAACCGTCGGCGTTAGCCGTGGACCGGCACAATCAAA
>JBBQMX010000106.1:0-6573 GCA_038329375.1 Pseudomonadales bacterium
TACGTAGACATTCCTGAGTTTAGACTACTTCAGGCTGATAGAAAGGGTCAGTGACACATCGGGCGTGTCGGGTTTTTGCATAACGCTGAGAGAATCCCCGAGCATGCGACCGACCCGAAGGCCAGCCGTCACACCGTTAGACTTCAACTGCAGGGCAATTTCAGCGGCGCTGGCGGTGCCTCGCAGATCAGAACGCTCTGAGGCCTCCACCCATCCTTTGAGCAGTGACAAGCGCACACTGGAGTGAATATTCGACAGCACAAGCAGCGGAAACCAGGGACTGTTGGCGTCGAGACGTAACCAGCCGCCCTGCTGGCTATACATGCCCTGACCGGCGAAACCACTGATCTGGGACGGCCCGGCAATCAGCATGTACTGGGACCCCGGGATTATATCGGGGCTGTACTGATAATGGCCTTTCAGGTTCCAGTTCCAGTGTCCAACGGGCTGACTGAGAGAACCCAGCACTGTGTATCTGCGGTACTCGGCATCAATTTCGGTGCCGGGCCAGGGATCGTTATCAGCGCCGAGCGAGGTCAGCCCTCGCTTCATTGACACGCTGCTGAACGCGGAGGTACCGAAAACGCCGATATTATAGTTCATCTGGGTTTCAAACCAGAAAGACGACAGATGCCGGCTGGCGTCATCCACTCGCTCACCCTCGGTAAAGGCGGTATTTGCCTCCGTCGCCAACCCCATTAACGCGTCAAAACGCAGATCGCCCATTTTAAACATACGACGCCGCAAACTGGCATCTACGGCCTGACGGTCACCGCTGATCTGATACTTGCGACCGCCTCCAATGGCAGAATCCTCGTAATCAGATAAGTTGCCCTTAACGGTAATCGCCCCCAGGCTGGACGGAAATGAGTAGCCAAAACCAAAACCGTGGTTTCTACCTTCCGCATGGCCTGCCAGAAAACGGTTGTAGCGAAGGGACAGGGCATCGTTACCGCCAGTGATCCCATTGGCGGCCAGGTCAAGGCTGCCCCTGTAATCTCCGTTGGTGTTAACAGTATCCCCCCCAAACGAAACTCGATCCCCCAGCCAAGTAGGGTTTGCAGGGCGGATTTCGATATAGGATTCGGGCGCTCTGTTGGTGTTTTTCTCGGGTTCCTCGGCTGTCGCTGACTCGGAATTGATGGGGAAATCACGGAGAGAAAAATCAAATACCTGCAGATCATTTTCCGATGCCCACGAAGCGGTGCCGTTGCTCAGCAGGCAGCTCACTACGATGATGTTCAGCAACGGTTTCACGCGGTCATACCCTTTACACGATCTTGACATTGAAGATGAGCTGCAATGTACGGGTAGACGACGGTCGAATCCAGCGAATACAGTCTTAAATTTCAAATCTTTACAATTTTAATTTTTCAGCCAAAACATAGCGCTACAAATGATACTGAATGTAAATTCGTGAGTCTGAATGTGTGATTTACTGTAAACAGAGAGGGTAGGATATGTCGCTATTAAGGACAGTTTGAAATGCAGTCAGGGACGATTAAAGGTGGGCCGCGCGCTCGGTCAGGCAATCCTCCGAGCCCATTTCAAACTCCCGGCATACCCAAGGCCGCTGCTCGTAGATACGACAAAGCATCGTGTCGCGGTCCAGCGCGGCACACCAGCCATCCTCAAGACGCGCCATGACCTCGCCACCCCATGCGTCAGTATCCACGTAACGCTCAGGCACACCGGTGTCGGTGATCAGCATCACTTCAAGACGACAGCAACAGGCGAGACAGGTTGAACAGGTTACGGCGGGTTCGTCCGTGCCCGAGGTGGTGGGTATTTTATAGGGAGGGTGATCACTCTGATGACGGGCCATTGGGGATCCTTTAGTCGGATTTCGACAGTTTGCCAGCTCAACCCGGGGCGTGAATAGCCGCTATTCTGCCCTGCCGGGACCTGACTCGCCAATAGGCTCTACAATCACACAGACCACGTCCAGCAGCAGATCCAGCAGTTTTTCGTTAGGTATGAGTGGCTTCATATTCGTAGCCTGACTATGCAAAATTAATCATTACTGCCGTTTTTCTGATCATCCGGCGCTTCCGGTTTACCCTGAAAATCATGATTCGTAAACACATCTGTCAGGATCGACTGCTCGATAAAACCTTTCTCTCCGGGCCGCACCGGCACCCTTACCACCAGATGTAACTCGCCCGCTGTGGGTACCTGTATGGTTACCCGGGGATCAACCGAGGGCACTTCAAGGCCGCGATACATACTGACGTTACTCATGTGTCCCCGAACTACCTCGATATAGGGCTCACAAT
Source organism: Pseudomonadales bacterium (assembly GCA_038329375.1). Lineage (GTDB taxonomy): Bacteria > Pseudomonadota > Gammaproteobacteria > Pseudomonadales > Oleiphilaceae > Marinobacter. Next base: position 2,277 of record JBBQMX010000106.1, read on the forward strand.
GCCTGCTGGCAGCCTCCAGCAGCGCTTTTTGGGCACCACGCCAGTCGTCTTTGAACTTAAACGGTACGGTAAAAACATGAAATCCGTATTCATAGGTAAAACTCTCATTGATGACCGGTTCCGACACGAAGATAGCATTCGGAATGACCACCATACGTCCGGTGCGCTGGTGGACATTCTTGCCCGGGCCGACCTCCAGAATGGTAGTGGTAAGCAGGCTCTGATCAATAACGTCGCCACGGAAATCCTTGATCTGGATGCGGCTGCCCAGAGAGAACGAGCGGGCGCCGGTTTTGATGATCGAGCCGATCACACAGAGGATCAGCTCCTTGGTGGCCACCACAAAGGCGACGGCAATCGCCACCACCGACAGCGCCAGGGTGCGTAACTCCGCACCCCAGATCAACACCAGGCCCAGCATCATCAATAGCAGGAAACCGTTGCGGGAGTTAACGAGCCATTTGCGCCGGAGTTCGTGGGACGCTACTTTCTGGCGGATAAACCGGGCCATCAGCATTCGCAGGATCACCACCACCACAAACAGGATGCCCGTGCTCAGCAGCAGCCTCGTAACCGGGTACGATATCACGATGTTTGCTGGCAACCTGTCGAGCATTTCGTACATTAATAAGAGCCTGTTATCGTTAGCTTTATAGGACTACGAAGTTTACCTGGGCGTCACCCGCACTACCTGGCCATTCGCGCTATCCGTCAATAAATAGACCGCTCCGTCGGGGCCGGTTTTCACATCCCGGATACGCTCGTTCAGGGACTCGAACAACACCTCGACATCCCGTGCTTCCCCCATCTCAAGGCTTACGCGATGAACCCGTTTGGCAGCCAGCGCGCCTACCAGAAGGTCACCCTGCCAGTGAGGGAATAGCTCGCCGGTATACAGCGTCATACCGGACGGTGCGATGGAGGGTGTCCAGTGAAGCAGCGGCGGTTGCATTCCCGGGCGCTCAGTGAAAGGTGTAACCCGGGCGCCTGTATAGTCGAGACCAAAACTGGTGATCGGCCAGCCGTAGTTTTTGCCGGGCTCTATGAGATTGATTTCATCCCCGCCTTTCGGTCCGTGTTCGTGGGCAATCATGCGATTTAGTTCGCTATCATAGATCAAGCCCTGAACATTGCGGTGACCGTAGCTGTATATTTCCGGCAGCGCGCCTTCCTGGCCGGTGAACGGATTATCGGCAGGCGCTGAGCCGTCGCCGTTCAGTCGCACATTGGTGCCAATATGACTGGCCAGATTCTGGGCTTCTTCCCGGTAATCGAAGCCGTCACCGAGAGAGAGCACCAGCGTGTCATCCGGCAGCCAGGCGATGCGGCCACCGTAATGGGCGGTGCCGGCTTTGGCCGGCTGGACCCGGAAGATTTCCTCGGTATTCTCCAGGCCCTCATCCCCCAGTCGCGCCCGGGCCAGACAGGTATGATTGGCTGCCGGCGCGCCGCAGGCATAACTGAGGTAAACCTGCTGGCTGTTAGCAAAATCCGGCGCCAGGGACACTTCATTCAACCCGGATTGGCCGGAGGCAAACACCTCGGGCACGCCGGACAACGGCTCAGGCTGCAACTTGCCATCCGCAGACAGCATACGCAGTCGTCCGACCCGCTCCGTGACCAGGGCACGACCGTCCGGCAGAAACGCGATCGACCATGGGTGTTCCAGCCCGTCTGTGACCACTTCCATCCGATAGTCCGGTGACTGCTGCGCAAAAACCTGCCCTTCGGGAAACATCAACCCGCCAGCCATAACCAGCACAAGCGCAGTGTCATAGCCTTGAGCGCGTTGAGACCCGGGCGAGGGAGCGCTGACCAGGCGCGCAAACAGCCACCCGGACAGCGCAGCGCCGCAGAGCATAACCAGCAACCCGCCGCTACCCCGCGTAGCGGCGATCAATGTCGGCATCGGCGCCAATGCGTTCACCAGGCTGAACGCCAGCCAGAGTCCGGCCGCTGCCGCCAAGGCACAAACTGGCGCTTGCCAGCGCCCGGCTAGCTGGCGACCAACCAGGAACGCTGCGGTCTGGGAGAGCAAAAAGCTGACTCCAAACAAAACCCCGTACAGGGGCGCAAAGTTGACTATGTCCTGAAGACTGGTCTGCAGACGCTCACCTATGCCTATTTCAACGCCCAAATTTTGCAGCGCCAGCAGATTAAACTGGGTCTGGATTAAGCTACCGAGCACGGCGCCAAATACCAGGGCCGCAATAAACGCAGCCAATATCCTCCAGCCATCCCGGGGTAAACTCATTGGCGGTCTCCGGGCGGCATCACCACCCATTCGGGTTCATCAAACTCGCCGATCAGCTTTATTTCACACACATCGGCTGCGCTGCGGATGATATCAGCCACGTCCTGATTATGATGCGATTCCATCGCATTGCGGGCAGATTTACTTTCCCAGTGAGCAATAGCGATCAATACGGTCGGGTCGTCCATCTTGCGATGCAGTTCGGTACCCCGGGCACCAGGCGCTTGCTGGATGATGTGGCTGGCACGCACCCAGGCGTCGGCGTATTCCTCAGCCGTATGGCCTGACTGAATGTGAACCTCAAAGATGTATTTCATTTCCACGCCCTCCTTTGTGCCGGAAGATAATAATACCCGTCTTACATCTAAAATCTCCATAACATCAACAACCCTGATACCGCCATTGGCATCTTCAGGGCTGGAAACAGGCAAAAAAAAGCAGCCCGTGGGCTGCTTTTTAAATAAGGCGGATCAGATTACTTGGTGCCGGATTTAACCGTATCCTTGACCTTGCCTTTGGTTTCTTCAGCGTGGCCTTTGGTATTCTCCGCTTTACCTTTAGCCTCAGTTTCTTCGTTACCAGTGAGTTTACCGAACCCCTCTTTAATCTTGCCTTTAGCCTTATCGAAGGTACCTTCGGCTTTATCCTGTTTTGAATCCTTCATGGTGTTCTCCTTGCTTTGAGTAACTGTGTAACTACCACTCCAAGCTAACAAGTAACCGGGTTACTAACCAATTAAGTAGTTTTAACATCCCGGTACCGGTTCGCAGGTTGTTGGTTCGTATAGTTCAATCCCTCCCAGCAAACCCGGAACCGTATAACACGATCGGGCTCCAGTATGCGCTCTGCAATCCTCCATTGACGGTAAGCAGGCTCCTTCTCGTACACGCTTGCGATATCATCAAACACTTCAAGCACCGCCTGGTGATATTCATCGGAATGAGGGTGGCCGTAGGTAAGGTAATCCTGAATATCGTCCTGAAGTTTGGTCATTGCGGGTCCTTTTGTAGGTTGCATGTTGGCGTACGCAAGGAAGACGGAGGCCGAATGGATTTTACCCGCCCCTCACACCCAGCCGGTCCAGATAAACGTGAAGCTCTGCCTCACTGATGTTTACATACTCCAACACCCGCCCATAGAGCATAGCCGTCGGAACGTAACGCCCCTGCCTTTCCCGCTGGGTTTCATGCAGCACGTAGAGAATAATCCGCTGCGTGCGCGTAAGACCATCGCGAACATCAGGGATGGTCTCCAGAAGGAGATCCAACTGTTCCGGACTCGTTGTGTTCATGCACCTGCTCTCCGTCATGATGTCAGAAGACCTCAAACATTTGCTGCTGGCGGATCTATGCCCTGATCAAATCGGTGGCATTACTGGAGTGAAACAGCCTTTCTAAAGCACTAACGCCGTCGCCAGGAACAGCATCAGCCCCATGCCGAGAATGTCTGTAAAGGTGGTTAGAAAAATACTGCTGGCGGTGGCCGGATCGGCGCCGAAACGCTTTAACGTCAACGGAACAAGCACGCCAAATACCCCACTGCCAATGCAGGAGCCGATCATGGCGACCAGGACTACCAGGCCCAGAAGCAGAGGCTCGACCGAATCCGTCATCATGGCATAGGCGAACATGGCGGCGCCTGCAATGAAGCCGACGACGGCGCCGTTGAGAGCGCCCAAAAGGATTTCCTTGCGTAACAGATTCCGGACCGGGTAATCCCGCAACTGGCCGAGCGTCATACCTCGGAGGGTTATAGCGAGGGCTTGGCAGCCAGTGTTGCCGCTCTGGCCAGCCAGCACCGGCAGAAAAGCTGCCAGGGCTACAATCTGGGTAATGGTATTTTCAAACGTGCCCACCACAAAGGCGGCAGCAAAGGCCGTTATCAGATTAACCAGCAACCATGGATGACGCATGCGGAAGGATTTCAGGACCGAGGTGCTAACCTGCTCTTCCTTATCGACACCATACTGGGCACCAGCCTGGCCACTGAGCTCTGAGGCGATGCGCTCGTATAACTTCCAGCCGTGCACAACTCCGACCACCT
>JBBQMX010000107.1:0-6569 GCA_038329375.1 Pseudomonadales bacterium
CCTGCAGGGCGATCTCGCGGAACTTGGTGTAGCTGATCTCAGCCACCTCACATTCGCTCTTCGCCTTTACCCAGGCGCTGCGAGAATCCATATTATCAAACAGGCCCATCTCGCCGAAGAAGTCACCGGCATTGAGGTAAGCCATGATCATCTCGCGCCCATCATCGTCCTCAATAATGACGGTAACGGACCCTTTGACGATATGGAAAAGCGAATCGCTTTTGTCGCCGGCGTAGATAATAGTGCTTTTGGCGGGGTAGCGTCTGCGATGACACTGCGACAGGAAATAATCGAGATGCTTTGTCTTCTGCTCAACCGGTCTGACGATAGTGGCCATAATGCGAATCGTGCCTCCTTTACTGACGAATGCCGATGTTATTTGGATGTCCCTGCTTTCCCTGCGGGTTTCTCGTGGTACGACTAACGTCGAAACTTATATCAAGATGGACAGGTTTCATCAAACGGTGCGCAAGCTTATACAAGTATAGAACACTCTGGTTTTTTTGCGCCAGCCTGCCTACGAGTGCCGACAGAGTGAAGAAATCCGCAGTGATGTGCTAGCATTTGCGGCTGACAAATTGGAGGAACGCCATGAAAGCAACCATCAACTGGGCCGGAGAGGCCAGTTTCAATGCCACTAGTGGCAGCGGCCATACAGTGCAGATGGACGGTCCGCCGGACCATGGCGGTCGCGACCTGGGACCACGGCCCATGGAGATGCTGTTAATGGGTCTTGGCGGCTGCTCCTCTTTTGATGTCATGAGCATTCTTCAGAGGAGCCGGCAGGATGTCACCGACTGTCGCGCCGAGCTTGAGGCCGAACGGGCTGACAAAGTACCCGCTGTATTCACTCGCATCCATCTGCATTTCGTCGTGACCGGACACGATCTCAAGGTTAATCTGGTGAAACGGGCCGTCAGCTTGTCGGCTGAGAAATACTGTTCAGCTTCAATCATGTTTGAGCAAGCAGGTGTCACCATGAGCCACAGTTACGAAATTCGAGAAGCGTGACACCCCAAAACTCTATTCAATGCCCTAAAGGGTGTGCATAATACGCACCCTTTCCGCCGGCCTGTGCAGATGGTGACCAACCCGTTCAGTTATCGGTGGCGGCCTCGGTGCCTAACGATCACTGGCATGTTCAAGCAGGCATGACCACACTCATTCTACTCCAGAGCTGGGGGCTGAACATGGAATCAAAGTTACAACTACACGGGTTTAACAACCTCACCAAGTCACTGAGCTTCAACATCTACGACATCTGTTTCGCACAGACCGAAGAGCAGACCGAAGCCTACATCGACTACATTGACGAAATGTACAACGCCGAACGGCTGACCCAGATTCTGTCAGATGTGGTCAAGATCATCGGCGCTAACATTCTCAACATTGCGCGTCAGGATTACGAGCCTCATGGAGCATCGGTGACCATGCTGATTGCCGAGCATGAACTGACCAATGGCGAACCGGACAACGAAGAATCCCCGGGTCCGCTGCCGGACAGCATCGTTGCTCATCTGGACAAGAGCCATGTGACGGTTCACACCTACCCGGAAAGCCATCCTTACGAAGGCATCAGCACCTTTCGGGCCGACATAGACGTCTCTACCTGTGGTCTGATTTCACCATTGAAAGTATTGAACTACCTGATCCACAGCTTTGATTCAGACGTGGTGACGGTGGATTACCGGGTCCGTGGCTTCACCCGCGACGTTGATGGCACCAAGCACTACATTGATCACGACATCAACTCGATCCAGAATTACCTGACCGAAGATACCCAGAATTCCTATCAGATGATCGACGTCAACGTTTACCAGGAGAATATGTTCCACACCAAGATGATGCTGAAGAACTTCAAGCTTGATAACTACGTGTTTGGTGTCAACGCAGAAGACCTCGACCCGGCAGAAGCCGATTCTATTGAGCAGCGTCTCAAGCGTGAAATGCTGGAGATCTTCTACTCCAGGAACGTCGAGTAGTCGTTTTGGTTGGCGTCTGATAAAGCCATGTCCTTAACTCACAGGCTATCATGACACCTGCAAAGGACTGTTGCGCAAACCAGGAAAACCGCTCTTCAGGGCGGTTTTTTTTGTTTACCCGTCAGGCGAAGGATTTCTGGGCCATGAGCTCCGCTACCATAGGTCGCATGATCAGATCCATCGCCAGCGAGAGCTTGGGCCCCGGAATAACCAGGGTATCGTGCCGGGACACGCTGCTATTAGCGATCATCTGAAGCAGGTAGGGGAAATCGATTGCAGACGGCTCACGAAAGCGGATAACAATGAGGCTTTCGTCTTCTGTTGGTACATCCCTGACCACAAAAGGATTCGATGTATCAACCAACGGGATGCGCTGGAAATTAACATGGGTGTGGGAAAACTGCGGGACGATATCGTGCACATAGTCGTCCATTCGATTTATGATGGTTTTCACCACTGCTTCCTGGGAATACCCGCGAAAATAGGTATCACGCCGGATTTTCTGTATCCATTCGAGATTGACAATGGGCACCACGCCGATCAACAGGTCAACATACTGTGCAATATTATAGCTTTCACTGATCACTCCGCCGTGCAGGCCTTCATAGAAAAGCAGATCGGTGTCAGCTGGCAGGGGTGACCAGGCAGTAAACGTCCCGGGCTTGTGGCCTTCCCCGATCAGTTTGCGATCTTCATCGTGAACGTATTGACGGAACTGGCCGCTACCTGAGTGGCCGTAGTCATAAAACAACGCCTCGAGTCTATCAATATGGTTGGCACCGAGCGCAAAATGATTGCGCTCACCGAACTGGCCTTTGGCGGCCAACCGTGTCATCTGATCCCGGGTATATCGATGGAAACTGTCGCCCGCCACCATGGCGGCATCAATACCTTCGCCTGTGAATATGCGGCTAAAGCTATTGCCGGTAGTGGTAGTGCCCGCGCCGGATGAACCGTGTATGGACTCCTCCTCTTTTGCAAGCACTCTGTTTGATCGCGATAAGGTACGACTGCCTACGTGTATCCGGTCTCTCTAATGATGCCGTTTTTGTAGGCATCGGACCCTGATGGGCTATTCGCGCGCCGGTTCCCAATCGGTTACACGAGCTCGTGGCTCTACGTTCATAAGGGGTTTCCCGACGCCGGTTCGACCTGTTCGCCATCAATCAAAATGCCATGCAATCGTGGTGGTGGATGTCTCCTGTGGGGTTTTCCGTTTAACTCACTCGCGTGCGACTTCAGGCGGCAATTTCATGTGCCGACCCCGCTGCCAGTTTATCGTCATAGGCCGTTCCGTTGTGCACCAGCGCCCAGGCAATGCGGGCTGTTTTGTTGGCCAGCGCCACCGTTGCGACATTGACATGTTTTCGGGACACCAGGCCTTTCAGCCAATGACTGAGTCCGTCGTCTTTGCCATTAACATGGCGCAACACGGCCCGTGCTCCGTGGACGAGCAGCTTGCGCACGTAACTGTCACCGCGCTTGCTGATCCCCAGCAGACGATCCCGGCCTCCGGTGCTGTGCTGCCTGGGCGTCAACCCGAGAGAGGCAGCGAAGTCTCGTCCTCGGCGGAACGCCTGCCCGTCTCCCAGGGCACCTGCCAAGGCACTGGCCGTGAGCGGCCCCACGCCTCGCAATGTCATCAAACGCCGCGCCACAGGGTCCTGGTTAACACTGTCAGTGATCCGTTGGTCAAGCGCTGCGACGCGATCATCCAGGTGCCGGAGATCATCAGCCAGCCCATTGAGCAGAATTCGGAAGCTATCGCTGAGCCCGTTCTCAGCGTCTTCCAGCCATCTTGGTAAGGCGCGGCGGAGCTGCTGGATGCCCACCGGGGCCACGACGCCATACTCGCCCACCAGTCCCCGGATCTGGTTGGCCTTGGCGGTACGCTGCCCCACAAGCTCTTCCCGGATACGGTGCGCTGCCTGGATATCCTGCTGGGCAACCGTCTTGGGTGCTACATAACGCATGTTCGGACGGCTCATGGCTTCGCATATAGCCTCCGCGTCCACCCGGTCATTTTTGTTGCTTTTGACATAAGGTTTGACAAACTGGGCCGCAATCAACCTGACGCAATAACCTCGCTTCTGAAGCTCCCGAGCCCAATAGTGAGACGAAGCACAAGCTTCCATGCCAATTTCGGCGCCTGCCGGGACTTTTCGGCTGAGCGCATCAAGCCACTTGTGGCGGGCGTATTTGCCTTGCCATTGGGTTTGATCGTGGCGGTCTACGCCGTGCACGTGGAACACCGACTTGGCAATATCAACACCGACACGGATAATGTTCATCTGGGCTTCTCCTCATCTTCATGATGGTTGACTGATCACTCACCATTTTGGCACGTAGATGCCGGTGAGGTGAGGAGGAGTCCATCCCATTGGTTACTTTCTGGACACCTTGGCGAAGTCGGTCCCTTTCGGGAAGTATTGCCTCAATAGGCCATTCGTATTCTCGTTGGAGCCCCGCTGACTGGACCGGTAAGGGTCACAGAAATACGAAGCCAGCGACAACGTTTCGCTGAACGTCTGATGGTCCGAAAACTCAGAACCGTTGTCCAATGTCAGCGTCTGTACCGCGCCTCTGATAGGCTTTAATTCACGGATGATGACATCTGTGACTAAGGCGGCTTTCAGCTTCGGTACGCAGTCTGCGAGGAGGTAGCCCGTGCGCCGTTCAACTAGGGTGACCACGCCAGAATTCTTATGTCCGTGAAGGATCGTATCTCCCTCCCAGTGGCCAATATGCAGTCGTTCATCAATCGCTTTGGGGCGGTGCTCAATGCCTACGCGATCCGGGATCTTGCCCAACCCCGCCCGCTTGGCGAGGTGGCGCTGATAACGTCTCTGGTAAGGCAGACGACAATACGTCCAGAGGTCGCCACCGGCCATTTTATCACGGTAAATCAGATCATAAATCCACTGATGACTGACCTGGACACTGCCAGCTCGCCTCATAAAGCCAGCTATCTGATCAGGGCTCCATTCGTTCTGAATCTGCTTCGTCACCCAATCTATCAACGATGGCGCTCGTTTATGGGATTTGTGAGCCGTATTGCGTCGACGCCAGGACAAGCGATTTGCTTGCGCCGGTTCGTACCTATTCGGGCTTCGATTGCGACGCAGCTCTCGACTGATGGTCGAGCTGTGGCAATTGATCTCCTGGGCAATCGCTCGCTGACTCCAGCCTACCCTCAAGAAGGCCGAAATCTGGTATCGTTGTGTCTGGGTCAGTTGTCGGTATCCCATCTCTGCTTCACTTTGGTCGGTAAAGCGATAGAGGGTACCGGCAACGGCCCTCCTACCTCTACCTGATTGATCCAAAGTGCTGCACTTATTCTATGAATCCAGGAGTAAAGGCAGCCATAGGGTCAGTACGTCGACGAGAAAATCGGATTGTATTGCAATTTCAGTTCGGGGCAAGCTTGCCCCGAAAACCCCGACTTCCGGTGTCTCATTTCATCTTGAAACCCTTGCCCTCCAGAAACGCCTTCATATGAGGGCGTATTTTGGTGGTAAACAGGGGCTTTAACTGTTCTGACCAGGTGGTTTCCTTGTTGCCTCCGGTGCGCGCCAGATAGTAGCTGCGCATGGTGTCGTCGAATTCGGCGACGAATGCTTTGTCCTCGTCAGCCCGGTAATAGTCCTCCTTGAGAATGGAGGCCAGCGGCAGGCGGGGCTTGACTTCAGGAGCCTGGTCGGGGTACCCAAGGCACATTCCAAAAACCGGATACACATGCTCCGGTAACCGCAGGATCTCACTTACCTCAGCGGGGTTGTTGCGAATGCCGCCTATGTAACATATACCCAGGCCCTCAGATTCAGCTGCAGTAGCAACGTTCTGGGCCACGAGGGCAGTGTCCACACTTGCCACCAGCAGGTGCTCTGTCATGCCGCGCACGACATCTGCGCCGGCTCTTTCTGCAGCTTCGGTGGAGCGCTTCATGTCGGCGCAGAACACCAGAAAATCCGAACACTCCGCGATATAAGCCTGTCCACCAGCCAGTTCTGCCAGTTTCCCGCGGTTTTCCGGGTTGACCACATGAATGATCGAGTAGGCTTGCACGTGGCTGGACGTGGCAGCGCTTTGGCCACCACGGATCAATTCCTCAAACAGCTCGCGGGGGATTTTCTGCTCAGTGAATTTCCGGATGGAACGGTGGGATTTAAGGAGTTCGATAGTCGGGTTCATGGGGCCTCGGTAGATTATGAGTAGATGTGGTCACTGTTGTTTCTTCAGCCAGAGAATAATGGCCGCTGGTATATGGACTACGCCAAACGCGTTGAGAAAAATAAACCAGGCGCCGCCCTCCTCATTCTGGGTATACACCGAGCCCATCGCCCAGCCGAAAGCGATAGCGACGGCCAGCAATAGGCCATGCAGCAGCAGGCGCTGACTGGTTCTGGCGAGCTGAAGGTGAATCCGCCAATGTGCAAAGCCGGTGATCAAAAGTAGTGCAAGGATCATCAGCATTCCCCAGATGAATTTCACTGCTGGCTCCTTTTATACGTCGTTTCGATGTGTGGGATCGTTGCGCCGCCAGGAAATTGATCAGCGCTTCCCTAACAGAAGTCTACGCGATGTCAT
>JBBQMX010000108.1:0-6450 GCA_038329375.1 Pseudomonadales bacterium
TCGGTGATCTTGGTCGGTGCGATTACCACACCGCCGGCGTGTTTGCCCGCGTTCCGACACACTCCTTCCAGTTTCAGGGCCATTTCCCAGATTTCCTGGGCTTCTTCGTCCTGCTCCAGAAATTCCCTTAAAGGTTCTTCCTGTTCCCGGGCTTTTTCCAGCGTCATGCCTACTTCAAACGGGATCATCTTGGACAACCGGTCGGCGAGACCGTAGGACTTACCCTGTACCCGTGCCACGTCCCGCACCACTGCCTTTGCTGCCATGGTTCCGAAAGTGATGATCTGGGAAACTGCTTCCCGGCCGTATTTTTCGGCCACATAGGCAATCACCCGATCCCGACCTTCCATACAGAAATCTACGTCAAAGTCGGGCATCGACACCCGTTCAGGATTCAGGAAGCGCTCGAACAGCAGGTCATATTCCAGCGGGTCAAGATCGGTTATGGACTGGCAGTAGGCCACCAGGGATCCGGCACCGGAACCCCGGCCAGGGCCCACCGGCACGCCGTTGTTCTTGGCCCACTTGATGAAATCCATAACGATCAGAAAGTAGCCGGGAAAACCCATCTGAGTGATGATGTTGAGCTCAAAATTCAGCCGGTCGTAGTAAGCCTGTCGCTTCTGATCATATTCCGGATCGTCTTTCGCCAGCGTTTTGGCCAGACGCTCTTCCAGCCCTTCCTCGGAAACCTTGCGGAAATACTCATCCATGGTGAGACCGGCAGGAATCGGATAGTTCGGCAGGAAATACTCGCCCATGCGGACTTTCACGTTACACCGACGGGCGATCTCAACGGTGTTTTCAATGGCTTCGGGAATATCCGAGAACAGCTCAATCATTTCCTCCGGGCTACGGAGATATTGCTGATCACTGAACCGTCGATCACGGCGCGGGTCGTCCAGGGTGCGACTTTCGCCAATGCAGACCCGAGCCTCGTGGGCTTCGAAATCATCGGCGTATAGAAAGTGCACATCATTGGTGGCCACCACCGGGCAATCGAGGGCTTCGGCAAGTTCAACGCTCAGGTGCAGACACTCTTCGTCGTTGATACGTCCGGTTCGCTGCAATTCCAGATAATAGCTATCCGGAAACAGAGCCATCCAATACTCGGCCCGGCTGCGAGCAAGATCGGGTTTGCTCGCCAGCAAAGCCTTGCCAACATCGCCAACCTTTCCGCCAGACAGTACAATCAGACCTGAAGTCCGCTGTTCGATCCAGCTTCGCTCGGCAATGGGTCGGCCATAACGCTGGCCCTCGGTGTAGCCGAGAGAAATGATTTCAGTCAGGTGCAGGTAACCGGTGTCGCTGGCCGCCAGCAACGTTAATCGAAACGGGCTTTCTGGCTCTTCCGGGTTTTCCAGCCAGATGTCGGCTCCGATAATCGGCTTGATACCGGCCCCGAGCGCACCCTTGTAGAAACGCACCAGCGAACACATGTTGGATTGTTCAGTCAGGCCAACCGCTGGCATGTCGAGCTCTGCTACCCGTTTGATCAGCGGTTTGACACGAACCAGACCGTCGACCAGTGAGTATTCGGAGTGGACGCGGAGATGTACAAAGGTCGTGGCCATAACGTCAGGTGGTTCCAGTTTTTCAGGCTATGAGTGTGCAGGGCGAGCTTGCCCCGAACGCGTCAGCGTTTGATCAGGCTCAACAGGTCTTCTTCGGTCTGGGGACCAAAACGGGCTTCAAGCAACTCGCCGTCAGGGTTAACGATGAACGTCGCGGGCAATGCCACCGGTAATTTCCAGTCAAAAACAGGGCCTGGGTCCTCCGCCAACATACCGAAACGAATGTTCATCTTCGCCCCCAGACTCACAAGCTCCGGACCACGGATGCCATCAAAATTGACACCCAGCAAAGTGATGTCGGGGTTGTCATCCAGTACATTGAGTTCAGGAATTTCTTCGAGACAGGGTTTGCACCATTCGGCCCAGTAATTCACAAATACCCACTGACCGCGGAGGGAATCCCAGTCAAGGGCCTCACCAGAGGCCTGTTCAAATTCAATTTTCTCACAACCAGTCAACGTAAGCATCGCAGCGGCAATCATAATCCTGGGGTACTTCAAGGCCGAGCCTCCTGTTAGACTGTGGCGATCCTAAACTACGGTGCGGGAAAGCAGAGAACGATGACAGAACCCGCCCGGATTTTCCATGATCCGGGATTCGCGAAATCCGGGAAAACGTCGGCATTACTCTGACGGCAGAGCTTTCACTCCTACATTGTACGCTATCAGGAGTCGGCGCCAAGGTGGGTGGACATTAACATTCCCGAACGGTTCTTGACCTCTTCCGGATTTACCACCGTACAGTTCCGAAACCAAACCGGAAAATACCATGTCAAAAGCCGATAATTACGTGCTGGTGCTCTACTACAGCCGAACTGGCCAAACCGCCGAAATGGCCTCTCAGATTGCCAGAGGTGTGGCCCGGGTGGGCGGCATGGAGGCGCGAATCCGAACAGTGCCGCCGGTCTCTCCGGACACCGAGGCCTCGGCCCCGGCCGTACCGGACTCCGGCGCGCCCTATTGCAGCAAAGACGATCTGAAAAACTGCGCAGCTCTGGCGCTGGGCAGCCCTACCCGTTTTGGCAACATGGCAGCGCCGCTTAAGTATTTTCTCGACTGCACCGGCGACCTTTGGTTGAGTGGCGCCCTGACCGATAAGCCCGGCGGCGCATTTACCTCCACCGGGAGTCTGCATGGCGGCCAGGAATCCACCATACTCAGTATGATGCTGCCACTGCTCCACCACGGCATGATTCTGTGCGGCGTGCCTTATTCAGAGAACGCGCTGAACGAAACCCGGTCCGGTGGCACGCCCTATGGGCCCTCTCACTGGGCAGGCTCAGGCGCCCAACAAGCTCTGACCGATCATGAAAAAGCGATCTGCCAGACCTTCGGGCAGCGCCTGGCCTCGATTGCTCTGAAACTTGCCACCAACAGGAATTCTTAATGCTGTACGCACCAAAAGCGAAGATCACCCTGGTCTCCACGGCACTGATTTATCTCGCCGTACTTACAACACTTCTGGTCACAACGTTCTATCCAGAACCCGTGGAAGACGTGTCGCTGATACTGATTCTGAGTGTCAAGCTTATTCCGCTACTGTTATTCGTCGTGCCGGTATTCAGGGGAGATAATCGCGGCTATATCTGGCTGAGCTTTGTGGTTATTTTCTACTTCACCCAGGCAGCGGTATCCGCATGGCTCAGCGAAGGTGACTTCGCTCCAATGTTGCTGGCGTTCTTGACCTTTGCACTCTTTACTGTTGCCATGATCCACCTCAAGACCAATCGGCCCTGAACCGGCCCAAGCAACGCTTCCAACCTATCGCCAAGGGAATGAACAATGGCCGCCAACCCACTTCCGGCACCTCATAGATCCACGCTCACCCTGCGGGACGTGTGTTCGGCATTAGTGAGCAGCGGCGAGGTGGATCAGGAAGAGGCTGAACGAATTCTGGCCGCTAACCTCGGGGCCGAAAGTGCGTCCCGCCATCCCCTGGAAATTGTGGCGATTGCCTCCCCTACCAGCCTCAAAAGCAAGCGTTCACTGGACCTTGACCGGCTTACCCAGTGGCTTGCAGACTGGGCGCGGCAACCCTACTACCATATAGACCCGCTCAAGATTGATACACCGGCGATTGCAAAGGCGATGTCTTACGCTTTTGCCCAACGCCACGGAATTCTTGCGGTTGAAATCCGCAAGAGCGAGGCGCTGATCGCCAGTGCCGAGCCGTTCAAAAGTGACTGGGAAGCCAACCTCCGCCATGTCCTGCAGAAGGATATAAAGCGGGTGGTTGCGAATCCGGAAGATATCCGCCGTTACACCGTTGAGTTTTATCAGCTTGCCAGCTCAGTCAGCAAGGCCAGCTCCGGGCAGGGTAAGGGCGCCAGCGGTAATCTTCACAATTTCGAGCAGCTGCTGGATATTGGCAGCGGCAACGATCCGGACGCCAACGATCAGCATGTCGTCAAGATCGTGGACTGGCTGTTGCAATACGCTTACGACCAGCGGGCCAGTGATATCCACATTGAGCCCCGTCGTGGCGTAGTGCAGGTTCGTTTTCGCATAGACGGCGTACTCCACAACGTCTATGAATTCCCTGAACAGGTCGGCGTGGCAGTCACCAGCCGCCTGAAGATCCTGGGCCGCCTTAATGTTGCAGAAAAGCGCCGGCCCCAGGATGGTCGTATCAAAACCCGCAAGCCCGACAACAGCGAGGTCGAGCTTCGCCTCGCGACTATGCCAACGGCATTTGGCGAAAAAATGGTGCTGCGGATTTTTGATCCGGAAGTACTGCTTAAAGGCTTCGAGCAACTGGGGTTCTCAAAGGACGACCGGACCCGCTGGCAGGACATCACCAGCAGGCCACACGGCATCGTACTGGTAACCGGGCCCACGGGTTCCGGTAAAACCACCACCCTGTATTCCACCCTGAAACAGTTGGCGACACCAGAAGTTAACGTGTGCACCATCGAAGATCCGATTGAGATGGTTGAGCCGGCGTTCAACCAGATGCAGGTGCAGTCCAACATTGACCTGACCTTTGCTGCGGGGGTTCGCTCATTATTGCGTCAGGACCCTGACATTATCATGATCGGTGAGATTCGCGATCTGGAAACAGCAGAAATGGCGGTTCAGGCAGCTCTGACGGGTCATCTTGTGTTGTCTACTCTGCACACCAATGACTCTCCAAGCGCGATAACACGCCTGCTGGAGCTTGGCATACCGGCTTATCTTATTCGCGCCACCGTCCTGGGCGTGATGGCCCAGCGGCTTGTTCGCACGCTCTGCCCTCACTGCAAAAGCCCTGGCCCGGTTGATGAAGACGCCTGGATCAGCTTGACCAGACCGTGGAAAGCTTTGCCGCCCAAGGAATTCTACCGACCAGTGGGCTGCCTGGAATGTCGCAATACGGGCTATATGGGTCGCGCCGGAGTGTACGAGATTTTGCAGCTCTCCAGCGAACTGGTCGGGCAAATTGACGAGCATTGCGAACTGGAACAACTCAGGGTGAAAGCCTATAAGGACGGCATGAGGTCCCTGCGTCTAAGCGGCGCCCAGAAGGTAGCGGCTGGCCAAACGACCATTGAAGAAATTCTGAGGGTGACACCGGAGAGCCAGCGTTGAAGCGTAGTCCTCGGGTTCAGCTTTGGCCCTTCATCGCGGTCAGGCTGTTGGCCGCATTCCGCACTGCTCCAGGAGCGCCTGCCAGGCTTCCGTATGCTGCAGCAACTCGGTGTCCAGTCGTTGCCACAAGCCGTCTTCCGCGGTCACGCTCAACGTGCCCTGGTAGTAACGCTCAAAGCCTGGCGGCATCACTTCTCGCTGTTGCTGGACAAGCGTTGTCAGTGGTGCAATCACGTCATCCCGGTGGCGACGCACAGAGGCCAGGTAAGGCTGGACCTTTTCAATGTACACGCTGAAAAACATCGACTGAACGATTCTCGCCTGATCGTTCGGCTGCCCGCCAATGCACAAGGGTCTGGCTTCGAGACGCCTGGAAATCAAAGCGGTAGCGTCGGAAAGCCGGGCAATCAACAATCTTGCACTATTGATCAGCCGGCCCGCAGTATGCTCTGACAGCCAGCGCTGGTGCACCTCGCCCAGATAGTCCAGATCCTGATCAAGGTCGCCCGACTTTAAAGCTGAAACCGTTTGATTCAGTTGCAGCAGGTCGTTCACCAGGCCTGCTCCGGTGCCAACTTTGGCGTCTACAGGCAACCTGCCTTTGGCCAGCGTCATCAATGACTCGGCTTCCTCGACGCCCCAGGTTGCATTCCAGATCGCCAAAGGCAGGGATTCTTGTTTGCTCTTTATGGCTTTTTTCAGATCCGCTGCGAGTTGTTTGTTCTCGATGCCCGGCAGACATTCACGGGCGCTTTCAATAAACCGGACTTCATAACGCAGACGGTTCAATGGTTGCATCACCCGGCCCATAATAGACGCCTTTTCGCCCACCACGCGCTGAAGCTCGCAGCCATAAAGCGAAAAAAAATCAAGTATGCCAAGCTCAGCGGATGGCATCGCCAAAGTGCGATCCCGGGGTCGGGGAAAGGTCTCGACAGCAGGCAGATCAGAAAAATCCGGTGGCAGGTCAAGTACCCGGGCGACGCGCTCTACATACTCGTCCATCATATCATCAGGCGCGCCAAACGGATTGCAGCCCGCCAGTAACGACAGCCATAAGAAAACAATACATGTTCGAGAATAAGCCACTGCGCCCCCGTTGATGATCAGAGATTCCCCGGTTAGCCGATGGCGCAAGAAACGCTCAACGCGCTTTGAGCAACGCATCAACTCCTGCGAAATCACGCATCACCGGGCGGTCAGTGTCTGGCAGGCTTCCCTTCCTGATCAGCCACGCGGTTCTGATTCCCACCGCCTCGGCAGCCTCAAGCTCCGCTTCCACGTCCGAGAGGAATAAAACCGTGGCAGGC